>JAGQNH010000004.1 GCA_020428185.1 Candidatus Saccharimonadota bacterium
CATCCATAGAGCCAAAGTTACCCTGCCCATCAATCATTGGATAGCGAAGAGACCATGGCTGCGCGAGTCGAACCATAGAATCATAAATAGCACTATCGCCGTGAGGGTGATACTTGCCCATAACATCACCTACTATCAAGGCACTTTTTACAAACTTGCTACCAGAACGATTGCCATTCTGGTTCATCGAATACATGATACGACGGTGTACAGGCTTCAAGCCATCCCGAACATCTGGCAACGCACGTTCAATAATGACACTCATTGAGTACCTGAAAAAGTTATGCTCCATAACATTCTCAAGTGTTCGGTGTTCGAGACCTCTTTGCTCGGCTATAATTTCACCCTCAATAGGCGTTTCGTCATTTTCTGCAACTGGGTTTACTGCATCTTCGTTCATACTATCAAATCCATCCTCTCTCGCTTAAACGTCCAGCTCTTCAAGATCGGCATCTTTCGCCCTAGTCTGAATAAACGTCTTACGCAAACTTACCTCATCACCCATTAACTTCGTAAATACAGCATCTGCTTTTTCCGCATCTTCGATTCGAACCTGAATCAATACTCGATTCTCTGGATTCATAGTGGTTTCCCAAAGTTGATCTGCATCCATCTCACCAAGACCCTTGAAACGAGAAATCGTCACGCCAGCCTGCTTCATCTTGTCATCTTCTACATTTATCTGACTGCCTCGATCCGCCTTCTCAGAGATCATCTCATCTAAAATACGATCACGCTCAGGATCATCGTACGCATATGTCTTCTTTTGACCTTTATTGATGCTGTACAACGGCGGTTTCGCAAGGTACACATAGCCACCTTCAACAACTTCTCTCATATATCGGAAGAAGAACGTCAAAAGAAGCGTTGCAATGTGACTTCCGTCAACATCGGCATCAGTCATGATGATAATTTTATGATAACGCAAACCATTAATATCAAATTGTTCGCCTATTCCAACACCAAACGCCTGAATCATTGCAACAATTTCCTTATTGGCAAACATCTTATCGAGTCTCGCACGCTCAGTATTTAGAACTTTTCCTCGTAACGGCAAAATCGCTTGAGTCTTACTATCACGCCCTTCCTTTGCAGACCCAGCCGCCGAATTACCCTCTACAATATAGATTTCACTGTCGGACGGGCTTCTACTAGAGCAGTCCCAGAGCTTGCCTGGCAAACCCATGCCATCAAGTGCACCCTTCCGAAGAACATTGTCACGAGCAGCACGCGCCGCTTTTCTTGCACGCGCCGCCAACAACGCCTTATTAACAATCTTCTTTGCAACTTCCGGATTTTCCTCAAGATAGTAAGCAAAGTATTCGTTCATCACCTGCTCGACATATCGTCTCACTTCAGGATTACCGAGTTTATTCTTTGTTTGACCTTCAAACTGAGGGTCGGGTAGCTTCACGAGAATAATGGCAGTCAAGCCTTCACGAATATCATCACCCGTCAAATTGTCCTCTTTTTCCTTCAAAAGGCTATTCTTGCGCGCGTAATCATTAATGACACGTGTCAGTGCCGTACGAAAACCTACAAGATGAGTACCTCCATCCGGCGTCAAAACGTTATTCGCGAATGGCTTCACCAGTTCAACAAAAGTATCATTGTACTGAACCGCAACTTCGACCATTGAATCTTCGACTTGTTTCTCGACATAAAAAATATTGTCAGACACAACATCTTTACCAATATTCAAATGCTTTACATAACTCTGTATGCCGCCCTCAAAGTAAAATGCCGCCCTTTCTTTTGTTCGTTCATCACGAACCGCAACATACACCCCTTTGGTTAAATAGGCCTGATGCCTCAAATAATCAACAACCCACTTATAATCAAAAACTATCGTTTCCTTAAAAATGGTTGGATCAGGATAAAAGGTAATCCGAGTACCCTGCGGCATGTCAGTTTTACCAACTTTTTTAAACGGAACACTCGTTGCTCCTCGCTCAAATTCTATTCGATATAATTCACCGCCTTTTGAGACTTCCGCAATAAGCTTCGTAGAGAGAGCGTTTACGACGCTTGAACCAACACCGTGCAGACCAGAAGAAACCTTATAACCGCCGCCGCCAAACTTACCGCCGGCGTGCAGTACGGTGTATACCGTCTCTAAAGTACTCAATCCAGTCTTTGGATGCTTGTCGACCGGAACACCACGACCGTCGTCCACAATAGTAATGCCGCCATCTTCTAGAAGAATAATATCAACACGTGTAGCATATCCAGCTATTGCCTCATCTATAGAGTTGTCTGCAATTTCTTTAATTAAATGATGCACGCCATCGTAACCGGTACTACCGATATACATACCAGGTCGTTTACGGACAGGCTCAAGACCCTCCAAGACCTGGATTTGGGATGAGTCATAGGTATCAGCACTTTGTTTTTTTGCCATTTTCCCTCACTGCTACGGCACTTCAGCCATTTACATTTTCATCATTATACCGCAAAACTATTACTCACTCAAGCTATTGTACTGAACACAATTCTTATGCTATTCTAGTAGGTGAAGAGGTAGAAACACAAACAAAAAATATCGTGTTCAGGAAGTTAATATCAAATTTACCCTACAGCCCATCTCTTATTACAGAGGTTGGATTTTATGCAAATCGCCTTAGGGATGAGGATGTCACGCGGCGCTTTACTGTTCTATTCGTCATTCTAGCAATGTTAGTACAGTCGCTAGCGCTCATCTCGCCCCCTGAGTCGGCCAATGCATCGAGTGAACAAGACATCATACGAGGTGGCGTTAGTGACCTAAATGATTTTTTAATTCGATACGATCATAATGAAAATGACATTAAAGATATATATACCGCACTTGGTATCAGTCGTTCTGAAATCGCCGCAGCAAAATCAGAATCCATCATATCATCAAGCAACATGTACTCAATGAGTCGCTATGGCCAACTAAGCTCCACCAGTAAAGAAATAGCTCTTTCTTATCACCGTAGCAAAGGTGGCATAGATGTCCGCTACTTCAGTCCCCTATCAGCAACAACAAAGCTAGGTCAACTACTAAACGGTTGGGTTGGTCACTCTGCCGCACTTGGGTGGTTTGGTATCATACAAGCAAATGGAAGTCTCGTAACACGTGGAATTCCAACAACACTCACTCCATCTGTCTCAAATAATGGTCAAGCGGTTATGAAAATATCTTCGCTAAATCTTACTACTGCTCATCCATCGCATCAGATAACAGCGAAGCCACTCGACAAGATTAGCTACACTCTTGCATTATCAAACCCAAATAATCACACGGTAAGCGGCGAATTCACCATTAGAATCGCGGATGCGCTAGAGTATGCAAAGCTTATTGATAACGGCGGTGGAAAATATGACAAAGAAAATAATACGCTTAGCTGGGGCACCGTAGAACTATCTCCCGCAGGCACGCAAAAAAGAACGTTCGTCATCCAAATGATGTCCACTATGCCCTCTACAGGAGTAGGTAGCAGTAATCAAAATTCGTACGACTGTAAATTAACCATGGCTTTTGGAAACTCACTTACAACGCCAGTAGAATGCCCTCCAGCAAAGGAATTCGAGGCAGTACTTAATCAACTACCTCGAATAAATCCAACCATCCTAATTGGCCTTATGGCGTGCCTACTTCTTACTACGCTCTTTTTCTACATACGTATACGCCAGATCAGAAAAGAGCTGCGTATCATTCGCCACAACTTTAACGCGGGAATAATATAATTAGTTATTAAATGTCATGTCTGAAAAACTCACAAAACACCTCGATACTCACGATGACCCTCCTACCATGGAGCAATCTAGAGAGCTACCTCAAGAAGAAGAACAACTATACGAAAAGGTAGACACTGCTACTAATGAAGAAAAAAATGAAAATCAATATAAAGCGGTCGCTCAAAAATTAGCATTAGAAGCCGAGCAATCAAACAAAAAAAATAATGCGCCCGATACGTCAGAAGTTCGCAGAGGAACCATTACCAAAAAACAACTAAACGATAGCTTTAAAAAACAAATGAAAAACGTTGAACACGAGATGAAAATCACTCAACGTCTAACGAGTCGCTTCATACATATGCGAGCAGTTGATCGTGGGTCTGAAATACTCTCCTCGACTCTCGCAAGGCCAAATGCCATGCTATATGGCAGCATATCGGCATTCATCGTCGTCACTGTGGTATATTTTGTCTCAAAATATTACGGATTTCGCATCACAGGATTCGAAGCTATTGGTGCATTCGTATTTGGGTGGCTATTGGGTATATCCTATGATTACATCACGGCAATTATTCGCGGCAAGAAATAACGCCACACTCACACCACCATCTCTTACCGTAATCGTATCGTAACCTCTTGTTGGGAATCATCAGTTGCAGGCTTTTCGACTGCATCAGGCCCTTTTGATACACTACCACCAGGCCCTGGGCTGTCTTCATTTTGGATATTTTCTGCAACCTTGCTTGCAGCTACATCGCTCTTGACGCGATTCTCATTTGTCGATAACCGATCATCACCACTCATCACAGCCTCCTGATACGGCCTACTGGCCATGGGCACCTGCTGTGGTCGCCGTACAGGAGAGGTGGGCGGTGATGACGGAGATATCGAAACTTGATCTCGAGAGGGATTAGCTACGGGCGCAGATTGCGCTGTCATCGGTGACGACATAGAAGGCCTAGCTGGAGAAGATGATGAAAGCGTTTGACGCTTTGCGAGCCATTCATCCAAAAATGACCCCCCTCCAGATGGCTTCACTTGTGGCGCCCCGGGTCCAGCTGCAACTGGTCGCTGCGGCCTCGGTGGTTCAAGTCGTGCAAAAATTTCCTTCTCAACCGCTGTACGACTAAAACCATATTTTGTCGCCGATAGACGCTTCATCGCATCTGCGAGTTGCGGATTCGACTGTGTCATAGGAGGCAATAACGACATACTAAATGGAGCCGATGGCATACCATTAATCATAACTGAAGCAATAGATTGATAATTTGGTAACTTCGTCAAATCTTCAGCATCAAATACTGGCTGAAATTTCTTCACCATCAATTCAGCATCTGTCACACCAATTCGACCGCTCACAACCGTACCAACATTACCAATAATAGCCTCGCGTATCTTGTCAGTGAGTTGCGTCATAAACTGATTACCCAATACAAGGTTTAATCGATATTTTCGCGCCTCCGAAAGGATAGACTCAAAACTTTCTGTAGCGAAGTTTTGAAACTCATCTACAAACAAACTGAAATCTTTTCGTTGATCCTCAGGCATATCCGCCCTACTCATCGCTGCAACTTGAAATTTCATGACAAATATCATACCGAGCAACTTCGAATTCAATTCACCCATTTTACCCTTAGATAAATTAACTAGCAGTATTTTATTACCGTCCATAATATCTCGTAAATTAAATCCGCTCTTCCTCTGACCCATGATATTTCTCATCATTGTATTTGACATAAAAGGCCCAAATTTACTAACAACCCAACTTGTCACCTCTCCTGACTCGTTAGACCGTTGTGATGCTGGATATTCTTTTGTCCAAAAATCTAGTACATTTCGATCAGTGACATATTTTAATTTCGACTTCATAAATGCTTCATCAACAAGCAACTTTGGTATATCAATAAACGTGCCCCCGTTGGGATCGGCCATAAGCAGCAATGCACAATTTCGGAATATATGCTCTAGTCGAGGGCCGACAATACCCGTATGACCGGGGTCATAGAGACTATATAGCATATTAATAGTCTCCTGAATCAAGAAATCTTTTTGGTCTTCCGTTTCCCACTCAAACAGATTAAGCCCGATAGGATTGTCGAGATCGCCAGGATTGAAATAAATGACGTCCTCAACACGCTCCTTGGGTATGTTTGCCAAGAGACTTTCTACGACATCACCGTGAGGGTCAATAAAAGCAAACCCTCTCCCGTCATGCATATCTTGATATGCAAGATTTTCAAGAAATACAGATTTACCAACACCAGTCTGGCCGATAATATAGGAATGACGCCTTCTATCATTCTCTGTTAATCGAATTTCCTTCTTAACACCTCGATATTCATTTACCCCCAGCAACAAACCCTCATCTATTAATTCAGTTGGGCCGTCGACCTGCTTCGAAAGCTGTCTCTTTACTTTTGACGTCGGAATACTATTCTGATCCGGAAGATGGAATATCGTAGACATTTCTACACTATTTAATATGGTACTGTTCGTAGTCTGTGGGAAAAACCTAAATATAAATGCAGTCACAAGTTCTTCGACATTACGAGAAGGATTAAACTTGAATCCGTTGTAACTTGGAGAATCAAACAACGCAAATGCTGCTACGATATTCTTTAAAAGACCTTGAGAATGCTCTGTCGTATTTGACGATACAACGACTCGAATCAATACCTCATATCCAGGATACCTAGTCTTCTCTTCAATAACCTTAACTTGCTCTTCTTCGAGTGAAGTTAATTGTTTTTGCTCAGGCTTCTTTTCATCCGGAGTCTCAGGTGGCTTCCATAACAAACCGGCTATATCACCAGCACCCTTAACGCCAAGACCTTTTGACTTTGACTTATCTTCTTTTATCTTTTTTGCAGCGTCTATCGAAGATCTTACCCAGCCTTCATTTGCAGGACGCATCAATATCTGTATTGCAACACCATCGTCACGGGATGCTGCTGATAACGCGTTCAGAAACGCCCTAGCGGCATC
>JAGQNH010000005.1 GCA_020428185.1 Candidatus Saccharimonadota bacterium
GCAACAACTGGCGGTACGCCGACCATTGCTGCAATCGGAGATGATACCAATAAAAACCTCAATATCACTACCAAAGGCACTGGTACTGTAAAGATTAACAACGTCGATACGGCAACCATCAGCGATACTCAAACCCTTACCAATAAAACTCTCGTCAGTCCAAAAATCGGAACTTCGATCCTTGATACAAGCGGCAACATACTGCTGTCTCTCGCCCCTTACGCGAGTGCAGTCAACTACCTTCGCCTTGCCAACAGGGGAACCGGGCTAAATCCCTATCTGCTAGTAGACGGCGCAGACTCTAACATCGACTTACAAATCAACCCTAAAGGTTCTGGTGGTCTGATGTTCTACGTAACTACCGGCCAAACACCAACCATCAAAGCAGATGGTGCAGATGCAAATCACAATCTTAATCTCGTACCGAAGGGAACCGGTACAGTAAAAGCGAACGGTGTGGATGTCGTTACTGTCTCTGGCACGCAGACTCTAACGAACAAAACTCTCACTGCACCAAAAATAGATTCCATTAAGGACGCCAATGGCAATACTCAGCTTCACTTCACAAATGTTGCAAGTGCTGCAAATTACCTCACTATTGCCAATAGTGCAGCCGGCAGCTTACCTAGTCTACAATCCACTATGTCAATGCGATTCATCAATGCAAGCGCTGGCTACTGGGAATGGCGCAACGACAACGGTGTCGCATTCATGGTGAAGGCCGATACGGCAGCAACTGTTAATTACCTAAGGATTACGGGCTCTACATCAGGCAATAACGTTGAGCTTATCGTAAGTGGCTCAGACCCTGCGGACGCCGGCATACAGTTGCGCACTAGGGGCAGTGGTCAGGTACTCGTGAATAACGTGCCTGTTGTTACCACCACAGATACACAATCGCTCAGCAACAAAACACTCGTAAGTCCAATTGTCTACAGCGGAGCTGGCTCGGCAAATCTTTCAACTGCCAGCGATGCGGCTGACGCCAACCTAAACATTTATTCTAAAGGCAATAGTTATGTTGTTTTGAATAATGGCTACGGCGTCGCCTTTAAGGCGAATGCCCTTACTTCGTCTGTCAACTTCTTGCAGGCTACTGCTACGGCAACTGGCTCTGCGCCTGTTTTGTACGCAACTGGCACCGACACAAACATCGGCATTAACTTATACCCCAAAGGCTCGGGTACGGTCAATGTAAACGGTGTCGATGTCGTCACTGTCTCTGGCACGCAGACTCTTACCAACAAGACTCTAACAAATCCAATAATGAATCAAATCATGGACACCGTGAATAATGGCGTGGTTGCCGTATTCACCGGGTCTGGCGCAAGCCCAACCGCTTTTCATAGGTTTTACAATGCCGTCGGGGCCGGCACAGCAACCGTTTTGCTTACCGCTGAGGGTTCAGCCACTAATATAAACCAGCGATTCTACCTAAAAGGAACTGGTCAATTCCAAATATACATTCCCACCGGACAAACAACAGCCACAGTTTCCGGTATTGGTGCCGACGGTAATACGAATCTCAATTTAACTTCTCAAGGCACAGGCGTCGTTCAGGCCAACGGCAACACTGTCCTATCTGGCGTAGCCGTACCCGCCACCGCCACCTCAACTGGCAAGCAGCACCAAGTTGCCTGCGATGGCAGCTATATATACTACTGCATAGCCGACAATACGTGGGTGCGGGCTGCGGTCGGCAGCTGGTAGCCACCCCTGCTCAAACAACTATTGCTAGTATTTTTTGGCCAAGTATGCTTTAATTAAGTTGTTCAGAAGCATGCGCCTAACAAGTGATTCCTTTGGTATCCCTACAGCCGCAATCGGTCGATCTGACATTATTAGTACATAGAAGAGAATCACAGTTACATGGCATCACAAAATTTGTTTGTTGGTAGCCTGGCATTCGCAACAACTGACGATGGCCTCAAAGCTCATTTTGAGCAAGTTGGACCAGTAGTCAGCGCCCGTGTTATCACGGACCGCGAAACAGGTCGCAGCCGCGGGTTTGGCTTCGTCGAATTTGAAAGCGACGATGACAACCAAAAAGCGGTTGACCAGCTAAACGGCAAAGAACTTGATGGTCGCACGATTAACGTTAGTATCGCACGACCTAAGAACTAGAACCGATTACACAACCCAATATACCCCGTCAAATGACGGGGTATATTATATTGGCACAAAAGTTGACAATATACTACAAAAAATGCCATAATTCCGTTATCCTGTTATTTCATGCAATATTAGGCATGCTTATGTGAGGAGTTCTTAATGGCTACACCAGTAGAAGTACAGGTGCTTATCATCGGTTCTGGGTTTTCCGGTATCGGTATGGGCATCAAGCTACAAAAAGCTGGTATCAAAGACTTTGTGATACTTGAAAAAGCCCACGAATTCGGCGGTACCTGGAGAGACAACGTCTATCCAGGCATCGCCTGTGACGTTCCCGCTCATCTGTATTCGTTCTCATTCGAACCAAATCCAAACTGGTCTCGGATGTGGGCGCCCGGTGGAGAAATCCAGGAATACCTTGTTGCCGTGGCCGACAAGCACCGTCTGCGCAAGCGCACTGTGTTTGGCGCCAAGGTAGCGAGCGTTATCTGGGATGACTCTATGTACCGTTGGCACGTTTGCACAGACGAAGGTCGTGAGTACGTTGCTCAATTCGTCGTCTCTGGCGTCGGAGCACTGCACGTACCCTCGGTCCCGGATATCCCGGGTCGCAAATCATTTCACGGTGACCAATTCCATACATCAGCATGGGATAGCACCGTCGATCTGCGTGGCAAACGTGTTGCAGTTGTCGGTACGGGCGCAAGCGCGATTCAGGTCGTACCGGGAATCATCGATGAAGTCGATTCCCTTACCCTGTTTCAACGCACGCCCGCCTGGGTTGTGACGCGACCTGACTGGAAAATCCCGAGCCTTGTTCGCTTCGGCTACAAGTGGCTTCCCGGTACGCGTCTCGCGACACGTCTCGGTATTCACTTGTGGCAAGAATCCATCGGCGAGGGTATGACTCGACATCAGCAGCTACTGAAACTCATTGAGTTTTTAAGCAAGCGTGATATCAACAACAAGATATCCGACCCCGAGCTGCGCCGCAAACTTACCCCCACCTACTCGGCTGGCTGTAAGCGAATCGGCTTCGCAGTCGGTTTCTACGAAGCACTCGACAATCCAAAATCAAGTGTCGTCACAGATTCCATCTGCAACGTCACCGAAAACGGACTTGTCACACGAGACAGCAACGGCAAGGAATCACTGCACGAGTTTGATGTCATCATTTGGGCAACAGGCTTTCACGTCGCCGACTCGTATCGCTACATGGGTACGATTGAAGGCAGAGGCGGAAAAAACCTTGTCGAGATGTGGGACAAGACTGGCATGGACGCACACCGTGGCATCACGGTAGCAAATATGCCCAATCTGTTCTTCCTGCTCGGTCCAAATACAGGGCTCGGACACAATTCGGTCGTCATCATGATCGAAGCGCAGATTCGTTACGTCATCGAGGCGATCAAGGCAGTCAAGAAGCAAGGCGCGGAAGCGCTAGAGCCGACCGCTGAAGCACAGTCGAGATACAACGAATGGGTGCAGCATGAGCTTGCACATACCGTTCAGAATACTGGTGGCTGTATGAGCTGGTACATCGATGAACACGGCAAAAATCGTGTCCTGTGGCCCGGTCATACTGGCGCATATCGACGAGCAGTGCGTTCGCTCAAGCAAGAAGAGTACACCTTCTCTGGCTCAAACAAAACGCACCGCAAATCAGCATCACCATAACAGGATGGCTCAAGCGACAACCTCGCTTGAGCCATTTTTTTCGCAATTATTTAGCACCAAAGATAGGCAATGGAGAGTCTACCCAATCGAGACCCAAAGCAAAGAAATGATTAATAATACCGTACGCATTCAGTAGCCATAACGTCACCACGACCACAGCAGCCGTCATAAGCCAAAATGATGCCTTCACCAAAGGGGCTTGACTAGAGAGCCAATTCTCCCACGCGTCATATTTACCTCTCGAATATTTCAGTAGTCGGATAGCCCAATCGTACTCAGTAGACAACAGACCGAGAGCTGCAAAAACTGTAAGCCATCCAGGTCCTGGGTATGGAATCATGACGATACCTGCGCCAAGTAATATACCGCCAAAAAGTGTCACGAAATATTTTCTTATTCGTCGTTTCATATACTTAAGTATACATCATCATAGCCATAGGCTCATTTGCTATATAGATATATAATAGTATTATGAGCGATACACTAAGAGACAAATTAGGCATCAAAGCAGGAATGCGACTGTATTGGCACGATATGCCAGCGGCGATCAAGGCAGAGCTCGAAGATGTGGACGAAGTGACCACTATCGTACATGACCCAGAACTCGCAAATTTCTTCCATTATTTCGTCACGACAAAGCACCAGGTACAACTGCTGGCGGAGAAATTCCAGCATCTCAAAGGGCCACATCAGATTCTTTGGGTGTCATGGCCGCACAATACTGCAAAAATCCACAGTGACATCACAGAGCAAGATTTACGTGACGCACTACTGCCGATAGGACTCGTAGACACAAAGTCTTGCTCGATCTCTGACACATACTCGGGATTGAAGTTTATCTGGCGAAAGGGCGTGTAGCCTATTTCGTCCGTCGCTTGAGCGTCATTGCGCCAAGCACAATCGCACCTACCGCAAAGGCAATCACAACCCACAAATCACGCCATGCGTCATCGGTAATATCAACATTGTGTACGACAGATTGTAGCGCATCAACCGCATACGTCAGAGGCAAATAGTACGCAATTGTTTCGAGCGCGTCGGGCATTTTTTCAAGAGGCATCAATAAGCCACAGATTAAGAATTGAGGCAATATCAATGCTGGCATAAACTGCACCGCTTGAAATTCTGTCTTTGCAAAGGCACTCACAAATACACCAAGTGCCGTACCGAGCAACGCATCAGCCATCGCCATGACTGTCAAAAACCAATGAGGCCCATCGATATCAAGACCCAGTCCGTACAGCACAAGCGCACTGGCGAGTAACGACTGTACTGCTGCCAATAGCCCAAACGCAAGCATATAGCCGAGCACGAGATCTAATTTACCAATTGGGGAGACCATGAGGCGCTCCATAGTGCCACCCGTGCGTTCACGCAACGTCGTAATAGACGTGATAATAAACATTATGACAAACGGAAATACACCGAGTAGCGCGGGTGCGATTTGATCGAATACATCCAAATTTACCTCATACAGCCAACGCAAAAGACCCAACAGTATACAGGGTACGAGGAATATTAATGCGACAGTTCTATGATCATGTGAAAGCTGACGGAGTATCCGCAACGTTGTCGCAAGTGTTGCTCGAAAATGATACATCATTTATCACCCTCTGATCGTTTAATCATCTCAACAAACGCATCACCAACACCATGCGTATGCGTCTTCTTAAGAAGCCCAGAACGCGAATCATTCCACAATAGCTTACCGTCACGAAGAAGCATAAGATACTCACATCGATCCGCCTCATCCATAACATGACTCGAAACAAGCAATGTCTTACCTGTTGCCGCCATAGCCTTAAACATATTCCAAAGCTCATTGCGCAGCACTGGATCCAACCCGACTGTCGGCTCATCAAATACAAATACATCCGGGTCTCCAAGTAGAGCAACTGCAAGACTCACTCGAGCACGTTGCCCGCCCGACAAACTGTCGACAATCTGGTCTCTCTGCTTTTCAAGACGAACATTCTTTAATACTTGATCGATTTGCTTACGAGACGCGTCGACCAATGAGCCAAAATAACGCAAATTCTGAACAACCGTCAAATCACCATATACCGCAGGACTCTGGGTAACGTATCCAATCGCCTTGCGCAAATGACGGCTACCGGCAGCATCTCCAAGCACCCTCAGACTACCCTCTGTCGATTTCTGCACGCCGACAATAGTACGCATCAACGTCGTCTTGCCGCTTCCGCTAGGACCGATCAATCCTGTGATACTACCTCGTGGCACTTCAAAACTAAGATTATCCAATATAACCTGGCCGTCTTTCTTCACGACCAAATTATCTGCAGCAATTACTGCGTGATTATTCATAAGCACAATTATATCACTATTTATCGGCGATAAGCTCGAGCATCTGTTTTTCGTCGATGATCTTCGTACCGTATTGTTGTGCTTTTTTGAGTTTACTCGCTCCAACTTTGCCGCCTGCTACTAAATACGTCGTGTCCTTTGCGACAGACGTCTGGAATACTCCGCCGAGAGATCGTATGCGATCAGCAGCCTCGTCCCTACCCATCGTCTCGAGGGTACCTGTAATCACAAAACTATTCCCGACAAGTGCGCCGCTTTTCTTTTCGTATACCGGTTCAACGCCCAGTCGATGGAATTTGTTAAGAAGTGCAATAGTATCCTCATCAGCAAACCATGCCATGATTGATTCCGCCACGACTTTACCGATTCCCTCTACGTGTTCGAGTTCTTCTATGGTAGTGTCTACCAACGCATCGATCGATTTGTATTTGTCTGCCAAATCAATAGCCGTCTGCGCACCAACGTGACGAATGCCCAGACCCAAAATAAATTTTTCGAGCGACGGTTTCTTTTTTTGCTGTATCGCATCAATAAGCTTATTAGCAGATATTTCAGCGAAGCGATCTAGCGTGAGCAAATCATCTACCGTCAATGCATATATGTCCGCGACGTCCTTGACCAAGCCTGCATCGACAAGTGCTATGACATTTTTTTCACCCAATGTATCAATATCCAACGCACCCTTTGAGGCGTAGTACTGTAGCGCACGCTTCAAAATGATATCGCCACTCTCACCTTTCACTCGATACACGACATCCTTACCTTGTCGCTCAAACTCCAATTCAGGGTATTGTTCAGCGAGCAATTTTTCATATACTATCCGCTCCGCTCCTTTTGGTCGAAGCTCAAGAACGACGCTCTCTACTTGCGGGATAATATCACCAGCTTTGAATATCACAACCGTATCGCCAATTCTCACGTCAAGCCGCGCAATTTCGTCTGCATTATGTAGACTCGCATGCCTCACGGTAGTACCTGCAACCGACACCGGATCAAACACGGCAACCGGCGTCGCAGCTCCAGTACGGCCTATACTAACCACGATATCTTTCACTACCGTCGTCGCCTGCTCTGCCGCATACTTAAACGCCACAGCGGCTCGTGGCTGTTTACCGACAACTCCTAAGTCTTGATACTGTTTTCGGTCATTAAGCTTAATCACCAAGCCATCTGTATTAAAAGCAAGCTTGTGGCGATCAGCATCCCATTTACGAACAAATGTCATGACGTCACTAATACTATCAAATACCTTCGCAACATTATTTCTGACAATTCCAAGTGCAGTCATCGCGTCATACGCATATGCCATCGTAGGGACATCGTCTGAGTTTTCGCGCAACATGTCGTATCCACGAAACGACAACGCTCGCTCAGCCACAAGTTTAGGATCTAATTGCCGAATCGTTCCCGCTGCAAGGTTGCGTGGATTTGCAAATTCAGGTTCACCTTTTCTTCTTCGTTCTTCATTCAATTTTTCAAAGTTTGTCTTATAGATGACAATCTCGCCCCGAATCTCAGTGCGTCCGCTGAGGAATGTTTCAAATCCCTTTGTATGTCGCAAACGCAAAGGAACATTCTTTATCGTTCGAACATTATTTGTCACATCCTCACCGATATAGCTATCTCCACGCGTGACAGCTTGCGCCAGTACACCATCCTGATAGATCAATGCACATGCAAGACCATCCATCTTCACGTCAGCAAAATATTCGTGCTTCTGCCCCGGAATTAGTTTTTCCATTCGGACAACCCACGCTTCGACTTCCGCTGGATCAAATACATCGTTGAGACTCAGCATCCTCGTGCTGTGTTGCACTTTGGCAAACCCACCCTTCAATTCATTACCGACACGTTGCGTTGGGCTATCGACTGTCACGCATTCGGGATGCTCTCGCTCTAAACTCTTTAGTTCGCCGAACAGACTATCATATACAGCGTCAGTTACGATTGGATTATCATTTACGTAGTACTCATAGCTATACTGATTGAGCAGTTCTCGGAGTTCAATAATTCGCTTCTCAAAAGTATTATGCTGGCGGTGATTCATCATCTACAATTCCTCGGTACAATAGATAAATATAGCTACTTGTAAATACCAAAGATATGGAGCTTAGGGAAAGAATCGAAAGTGGTACAATTGGCAACCATTGCACTGCAGGCAAAAGGCGCTTCAGCCAATCATCAAACAAAATAATTGGAATCATTATTAGCACCCATACAGCAACAACAATACCAATAAGCCAGATGAGCCGATACAGTACCCGAAGTCGTCGACCCATCACCAAATCACCAGCTGCACGTATTGCTTCCATCGGATACATACCCGGTAGTGTGATGATAACAAGCGAGATAAATGTGGCAGCCGCCCAATACAGCGACAACAGCGCGAACAATAGTATTCCCAACCAAACCAACATGGCCGTCGCCCCACTCTCAAGTACACCGGAGTTATTCGCGGCCGTATAGACAATAAGCGCAAGCGCGAGAGGTAATAATTGCAATATAGCGATAAAACTAACGAGGAGCGTAGACAATACTGGCGATCCACTGTTGTACAACGCATCTCTTAGCCGAGGCTTATAACCCGCCAATGTATTACGAAGCGCCCACACTGTCGCGAGCCATGCGAATACAACAGTCAAAGAACCAATCACGGTCTGAGCATCAGAAACTTTTGGCGTCAGTCCGGTTGACACGGATTTTGCCAACAGCAAACCAGCCTCGGCCACCGTGCCAAAGTCTCCTTTAAACAAATCGCCACTCGATGCTCGCAAACTAGATACAATAGCACTATATGATTCCTGTTGGCCTACGCCATTCACAACAATCGTCACTCCTAGATACACGAGCGCAAGCCCACCAAACAGACGCCAATTACCAAGAAGCGTCTTCACTACATGCGCTGTAAAAGACCAATATCCAGGCAATTCGAGCGATCGTTTGTAGTCTCGCCTACTCGTAAATCGAAACGATCGATGCGGTCGACGTAACAAAAAAGTGTGTACACGGTGCATGACTCGCGCCGTCACAGCCTTTATACTCCGAACAATTCGCAAATACGGCTTTGGTCGATTTTTTGCACGAGCTATCTTGGCAGATGCCTTTTTCTTTGATGGCATATTCTTTTTTGCGGCCACTAAAACTTACCTTCTGTATCACGCAGGCGCGCGATCCTGTCGTCGAGAGGTGGGTGTGTGCTAAATAACTTTGCTAAAGTCCCGGGCTTCAATGGATTACTGAAGAACAAATGAGCTGTCGATGTGCTTTGACGTTGCATCGGCCTACTCGCACTTTTTAATTTTTCGAGTGCACTCGCAAGCCCCTGCGGATCTCTTGTCGTCAGCGCTCCCGTTGCATCCGCCAGATATTCACGCTGTCTACTTACAGCCATCTGTACAAGCGCTGCAATAATTGGAGCTAAAATAATGACAATAATACCAATAATCATCACAGGTGGGCTAATTTGTCGGTCTCTATTTCCGCCTCCGAAAAAAATCATCCGCAGTGCAATATCAGACAAAATACCAATCGCACTCACCAAGCCAAAAGCAATCATGCTCACACGAATATCATAATTCTGCACGTGTCCCATTTCGTGAGCCATGACAGCCTCAAGCTCACGATCGTTCATCGTCTCCAATATACCCGTAGTTGCAGCGACAATAGCATGCTTTGGGTCACGACCAGTCGCAAACGCATTGGGCGCAGGATCATCGATAATATATACCTTTGGCATCGGTATTCCTATGGTGATAGATAGGTTCTCAACTATACGATAGAGCCGCGGGTTGTCCCTCTTTTGTATCTCGTGCGCACCCGTAGACATGACGGCCAATTTACTTGCGGCAAAATACTGTATCAGTGCATAGATTGCCGCACCGAGTATGGCCCATACCGTAATATACGTATCTCCAAAATACAAACTTGCAACATAACCCAAAGCACCAATAATCCCTATAAATACCGCCATAATAAGGACAGTGTTTCGCTTATTCGCAGCAATCGCTCCGTACATTACTCGCTCCTACAGATTATTTGTCGAAATCAACTTCGACGGGCTTTTCAGCTTTTTCTTTTTCCTTGGCATCTAGCTCGAAGAACTCACGAACAACGAACCCAAAGCTTCCTGCAATCAGATTATTTGGAAACATCTGAATCTTCGTGTTGTAATCACGAACACCCGAGTTGTAGAAGCGTCGTGCTGCCTGAATTTTATCTTCAGTATCGACAAGCTCTTGCTGCAATTCAGAAAAGTTTTGACTTGCCTTCAAGTCAGGATATGCTTCAGCAACTGCAAAAACGCTCTTCAATGCATCAGTAAGCATATTGTCTGCTTTCGCTGCTTCCTTTGGAGAAGAGCCTGCATTGACAACAGCAGCACGAGCTTCAGTAACCGCCTGAAATACAGTTTTTTCATGCTTGGCATAACCCTTGACTGTATTGACGAGATTCGGGATTAAATCAACACGTCGCTTCAACTGAACAGAGATGTCACTCCATGCCTCGTCGACACGATTTCGCAATGTCACCAACGCATTGTACGTAATAACCAAAAACAGACCCAGCACAACCGCAAGACCGACTACAATCCAAAGACTTTCCATGATAATTCAATTCCCCTTGTATCTATTTGATTTACATTTTTATTATAGCAAACTCAATCTTAAAAATCGATTAAGCCGCCATTTGCAAAACCTGCCCTCTGTCCTTTGGACACAAAATCAAAAACCAGTCGCAAGGACTGGTTCATGGTTTGGTGCGCGAGGCGGGAATCGAACCCGCACGACTTTTGGTCAAGGGATTTTAAGTCCCTCGCGTCTACCAATTCCGCCACCCGCGCTTATCACCCCATTCTACTACTTTTTAAATAAATCTGGAACAACCTCATTTAAGCGAGGGCGCGTCTACACACATTTGCGTTCACGCAGACCGTCACCCGCGCATTTACTACTTTTTAAATAAATCTGGAACAACCTCACTTACGCGAGGGCGCGTCTACACATTAATCTTTTGTTGCAGAGTAAGGTTACCGAGGAGCGTTTCAATTTTAGTATAATCAACGTATGCCACAAATATTCATTTTCCACGGAGGAAGTTCGTATTCAACATACGAATCATACCTAGAGGACCTACAATCAAAACAACTAGACTACGAGAGGCTCAGACCAAAGCAGAGCTGGAAAACATGGCTTGCAGAGCAAATGCCTGATACAGATGTCTTGCTCCCCTCGTTGCCAAACAGCGATAACGCTAGGTTTGAAGAATGGAAAATAATCTTCGAAAAACTCATTCCTTTTTTCGACAACGACGTGCGCCTTGTCGGACACAGCCTTGGCGCCATGTTTCTTGCAAAGTACCTACAAGACAATCCATTACATTCAAAAGTCTCACAACTACTACTCCTTGCCGGTGGATACGACGACGATAGCAATGAAGACTTGGGGGATTTTCGCATCACGTCAGCCACCAATCTACCCCTAAGTGCCAAAGAAATACACCTCTTTCATAGTCAAGATGATCCAGTAGTTCCCTATGCCGAATTGCAAAAATTTCGAAACGATCTTCCTCAGGCATTAGTACATAGCTTTGACAACAAAGGTCATTTCCTAGACGCAACATTTCCAGAACTACTTGCTGTCTTGAAACAAAAATAATCTCGATAATTCGAGATTATTTTATGGAGGCACGTATGGGAGTCGAACCCATCTACGAGGTTTTGCAGACCTCTGCGTAACCGCTCCGCCAACGCGCCATGACGCCTACCTTGAGACATTATAACAAAATAATGATAATATATGTGCAGCAGACTAACATAAGGAGAATCGATACTCATGCCGCTCTCTATTGAATCAACCTCATCTTCAAACAGTGAATACGTTATCCGCAACTTCCTGACCGCTCATCACAGTGGTGTTCTTGCGACTAGCGACAGTTCGGGTAATCCTCACGGAGCTGTTGTCTACTATGTACTAGAAGATGATCTTACTATGCTCTTTGCAACAAAATCAGAAACCGAAAAGAATAAAAATATCGAGGAAAACAACAACGTCAACTTTGTTGTCTATGAAGAAAATGAACAAAGCCAGCTTCAAATTAGCGGACATGCTACCAAAGTTGATGACGAAAACGTCCAACAAAAAATCTTCAAAGCCATGTATCGCAACAGCTCAGAGTTAAGCCATGAAGAATTGCCTCCTGCAGAAAAACTCTTCGCGGGTGATTTCGTTGTTTATAGACTTGTACCCTCTGCAATGAAAATGGCAGTCTACGCACGCCCAGATGCAGAAGAAGTAGACGATTTGTTTGAAACAATACTCTTTAGCAACAGCGACACGGTCGACTAATAACTGATCTATTCACCTGATACTTTAGGCAATTTTTCACGCGATCGTCTAATCGAACGAAGGCTATTGAGCGCAGCTATTCGCACTTCTGCGTCTCTTGTAGGATATAAATTTGGGTGAAGATGTCTTGCGTCATCAATAATATGCACATCGTCGACCAAATGCTGCTTTCGACCCAAAACATCTAACTGGTCTTGTAAGTGGAAAAACTTATCATCTTCCAGAAATATAAGCCCGTTAAGAATGTCTTTTTCATGTGCCTTTGCTAACATCGGAGCCAAATCAGGGCCCTTAAAAAGCATCTTCACTTGGCGAACAAGACGCGATGGATCACTTGTATTAAGAGCGAGGAATTCTGCCGCAACAGAAGCGCCAAACCTGTCTTTTGGTAATGATTTGATATAGATGTAGAATTCATCTTTTATCATTTCTTTCATGTGGTCCATGTAGACTTTGTCCATATTCCGGTGCTGTATACCCACTGGAGCATG
>JAGQNH010000006.1 GCA_020428185.1 Candidatus Saccharimonadota bacterium
AGTGATGCGACGAAGAATAGTGCGACGGCTACTTTGACGAATAAGACTATTTCGGGAGCTAACAATACAATTACAGATCTTCCTGCGTCGGCAACACCAGATGCTGCGAGATTAGTCGCGACAACCGCTCTCGGTGGCGGCACGACAGAAGATGGCGCAAACACATGGGCTAAACTAGCGACAATCGAAATTACCGAATTATATAGAGCCATAAATCTACTGCTTTCTGTCAGTGGCGCGAGAAATAATACAGCTAGTTCCGACTCTGCAGTCATAGCTGTGTATGCAGAGGTAAACTTCAACACTCCTGGTATCGCCAACAGATCCAACGTCGATATTATTGCCTCCTCAGGCTCAACATTCGGTCCAGATTCGTTCAAAATCATTTCAGATGGATATGGTAGCCCCTACCAACTCTGGATGCGTAAAACGTCATCATATAGCGGGTTTAGAATTTCTGAATTAAATCGTGCAGTATCGCCAACAGGAGTGACGCTTACATATCACGACGGTGCAACATGGCAATCTGCCACACCCACTGGAGCAGTGACGAATGTTCAGTCAAACGGCGTCACTGCGTTTGGCACACCAGTCGTCACTACTTCTGAGACGCAAACTCTATCGAACAAGACAATTTCAGGCGCATCGAACACACTAAGTAATATTCCTCAATCTGCTGTCACGAATTTGACTTCAGACCTATCAAACACATACAGCCAGCTCAAGACTCGAGTGCAAGCCGGCAACAACATCGTCACAAATCCAAATTATGAAAACACGTCACTTATACAAAATTACGGTGTACTCTCGACCACTCAAAAGCGAAGTGGCACATATTCATTCAAGATTACAGGTACAGGCGCATTGCAGTATCCGGCGCTCACGACCACGGCAACAGAATACGTACGTATTAATGTCCGACAAGGTCAAAAATTTTATTATGAATTTTGGATCTACGGAGACGACGCAAACACCATCACAAGCGGCACGAGTGAATTAATATCTCTAGGCTTATGGTTTTATAACGCAGCTGGCGCATATCAAACCAATGCCAGAGAGTGGACAAAAGGTACAGGCGACACGATAGGGGTCGGTTCATGGGTGATGATATCAGGTACCCTCACCGTTCCGGCGAATTCAAATATTACCAATATGGGCCCTTTGTTTTATGTTACTAGTGCCATGACTGCGGGTAATAGCTACTATATTGACGATGTCGTATTACGCGAGGTGACAGAAATCGGCAATACAAATCAAGCTCTATACGGTACTGATACACCGGGTGCCAATATACTAGACTCCGCCCTACCATCGACAATGGCCAGTAAGACCCTGACGTCTTCGGTTCTAACAACTCCAGCAATCACCGATCCGGCAATCTCTCCGCGACTTATAGTCAGTAATAATAATGGTGGACGTATATTATTCGCATATGGATCATCTACCGATGCAAATCCAAACTATATTCAAATCAACAATGGAAACCCCGGAGGCTATCCATCGATTAATGCCGTAGGCGGAGACACGGACATTGAGTTGCTTCTATCTGCAAAGGGTAGTGGTAAGGTGGTTGTTAATAGCTTGCGCGCTGCAAATCTCTACAACTGGAATTCATCCAAGACAATCAACGTGAATGGTCCGGCTAATGCCGTTAATTTCATGCAGTTAAACAGTGCCGTCAGCGGCCAACCTATCGTAATGATGGCAGATGGCACTGATACAAATGTAAGCATAAATCTCATTCCAAAAGGCTCGGGAACAGTAAAAGCAAATAATGTTGATATTGCGACGATTTCAGGAACACAGACGCTCACCAACAAAACACTCACCAGTCCCACGCTCACTGGCGCATCTATAATGCCAACTGGCTGGTCGGCGACATCGTATAATACAGCAGATCAGGTCACTAATTATGAGAGAGTTGCAAGCTATTGGAGCGGCAACTCATTCTACCTTGCCGCCGCTACTTACGCCGGCACTGGAGTCCGCCGAGCGATTCGTATTGATTCTGGTGGCAGCTTGATTGTTGCCGGTGCGGCTAACTATACTGGCACCATATCAGCCAACGTAGCGACGGGAACACCTGGCGGCGTTCAGTATGGTGTCCTAGGCACTTTGTCGGCTAGCTCGGGCATACAATACAATACAGCCCTAACCCCTACGATCAACCAATCTGGTACAGCCGGCTATACGACACTCTTCATTAATCCCACCGAAACATCCACAGGAAGCGGAACAAAATTATTAATTGATGCACGAGTCGGTGGAGTTAGTAAATTTAGCGTAGACAGCACGGGCAATATCAGCTCTACAGGCAACCTCTCGCTCAATGGAGAATCTGTACTTACAGGTGTGTCACTCAATTCAGGCAAGCAGCCAAATAATCTATATATGGTCAGGAGGGGAACGAGAACCTCTTGGATATCTGGTCTCCATAATGATTTAGCGTATCTCGTAGAGCGAGGTGGGGCGGTTGTCTGTACATTAAATGGTGTTGACCAGGGCGACAAGTCAAATCTCTTCCGTGGCGCAACACAATTCCTGACTGTCAATGCAACTAGTGACGTGTACGTTCTCGAGATCACTCTCCCAACTATTGACATGCCGTACAACGACGCCTACACACTCGGTTGTCATTCATACGGGGTTTTTGCTCAAGATGTCAAAATCGAAATATATCGAGGCGCAGCATGGACGAATGTCTATGAGGTAACTAATACTACTGAAGATTCTCATTGGGTAGCGCCAAACCCCGCTGCATCTACAACAAAATATCGTTTCACTTTCACGAATTTCGTCAATACCAATCCTTTCCGGCTCATGGAGATTTTCTCAATTTGCCATCAATCATACGGGTTGAGCGTACGGGACTCGATGACAACACTACCGCGCAATGGTGGCAGTATATACGGCACAACAGCACTCCCACCGACATTGACCGCAACAGGAAGCGACACAAACATTGACATCAAGCTAACCGCCAAGGGCACTGGCGTCGTAAAGGCAAACAATGTCGAGGTCGCTACTATTTCAGCTACCCAGACTCTCTCAAACAAAACCCTTGCCGACCCAGTCTATACAGGACAAATGGTAGGCGGAGATTACGCTAGGACATCGACGACGCTACACCTCATGGGCGGCGCTAGTGGCAGCCCAATCCTGCAGATGTCTCGCGGTTCAGGCGTGACAGCAAGCAATACCTTTGACTTTGCGATTTCCGGAGGTGGATTTTCAATTCGAGATGTATTAAATAGCTACAGTGTTGCAGCTAATTTTTTTGCCAACGCTTCGAATTCTTGGATATACATCGGCCAGGCGGCTTCAACTGTCAATCTCTCAACAAGACCGGGCATACTTAGTGCTGGGACCCACTCAAGTTCTGCTGGCACAGATGTGAATGGCCCTCCGCTATATATTCACGGCGGCGGTGGCACGGGCGCCGGTACTCCCGGGTCTATCTACTTCAAAACATACCCTGTTGGCACTTCTGGCACGACTCCGCACAGCAACAGCATGGTTACGCGAGCAACTATTGATGGCTCTACTGGTGTCATGACCATTGCAACACCTGGTACGGTAGCTGGTTCCGTCGCCTCCGTAGACGGCACACAGACGCTCACCAACAAGACCCTCACGTCCCCAGTTATCAGCACTATATCCAACACCGGCACCCTGACCCTGCCAACGTCAACCGGTACCATCGCCCTGACATCAGATATCACCGCTGCTGCTGGTGGTATGCTCGCGCCCGTTCAAGGAATGGTCAATACAGAGACCCTTACCATCAGCAGCGGCAGCGTCACACAAATTGCCGGCACGACAGTCAACGGCTACACTCCTGCTGTCGGTGATCGGATCTTGATTGCTAACGCCCCTGCTTCTTCTGGAGCTGCATCCAGCTACTCTATGACTAGCCAGCCTGGCAATGGTATCTATACCGTCACTAACAACACGACGAACCTGACCGTATCTCGTACAAGCGACATGTCGGGGTCGGTCAAACCTGGCGGACTTGCTGTCAATGTCGAAAACGCAACCTGGCCAGCATCAAACACCATATTCTACGTCGAAACCCCAAGCAACCTGTCCGCCTTTACCTGGGGTACGACGAGTATGAGCTGGAAATGGTCGGGCGGTATCAGCGGTCAGACGCAGCAGGTATGGATTAGCAACTCCGCTTTGAGTTTGAATATCTATAACGGCACAGGTTGGTCGAAGGTTCTGACGACGACCAACGCTGGCACACAAACCCTGACCCTACCAGCAACAGCCACATCGGACACGCTAGTGGGTAGAGCGTCGACGGATACGTTGACGAACAAGCGGGTGAATCCACGCGCCGGCACGACAGCATCATCTGCTACACCAACTATCAATACCGACGATTACGACATCTATGGCCTTACGGCTCAGGCTGTGGATATTACCTCATTTACAACAAATCTGAGCGGCACTCCAGTCGACGGGCAAAAGCTCTGGGTCTATATTGTCGGCACCGCCAGTCGAGCGATTACTTGGGGTGCATCATTCGAAAACGGTATTTCTGCGCTTCCGACAACCACCACCAACACTGAGCGTCTCGATGTTGAGTTTATATGGAACGCCGCATCATCTGCATGGCGTTGCATACGTGCTGGCAGCGCATAGTAACGCAAAACCAAACAGTATTGTAGACTGCACGTTTTTGTTGTTTCGTTGAGCTCTTTACTTACCCCTAATATACATGTATAATCATCTTCATACGTCGCATAGTCAGTGCTCTGATTGTGCGCGAAAATTATAAATAACCAAGGAGATACATCTCAAATGGCAGAATTCGATCGAAGCAAGCCGCACGTCAACGTTGGTACCATGGGTCACGTTGACCACGGTAAAACAACTCTAACGGCAGCTATTACCCACGTTTTGGCAAAGAGGCTGCCAAGCGACACAAACAAACCTCGAAACTACGAGGACATTGACAACGCTCCAGAAGAAAAGGCACGTGGCATCACCATCGCTTCTTCTCACCAGGAATACGAGTCAGAAGCACGTCACTACGCACACGTTGACATGCCTGGTCACGCCGACTACGTCAAAAACATGATCACTGGTGCCGCACAAATCGATGGCGCTATCCTTGTGGTAGCTGCAAATGACGGCCCACTTCCACAAACTCGTGAGCACGTTCTACTTGCACACCAGGTGAACGTTCCAAAGATCGTTGTATTCCTAAACAAGATGGACCTCGCTGATCCAGAACTAGTCGAACTAGTCGAAATGGATGTTCGTGAACTTCTTTCAAAGAACGGTTACGACGGCGACAACGCTCCAATCATCAAGGGTTCTGCTACAAAGGCACTAGAAGGTAACGCAGAAAACGAAGACGCTGTCATGGAGCTCGTGAAGGCTATGGACGAGTACATCGAGGAGCCAAAACGCGATCTCGATAAGCAGTTCTTGATGCCAATCGAGGACGTGTTCTCAATTAAGGGTCGTGGTACTGTCGCAACTGGTCGTATCGAGACTGGTGTTGTGAAGATCAACGACGAGGTTGAGATTGTTGGTATCAAAGATACTCAAAAGTCTGTTGTGACTGGTATCGAGGCCTTCAACAAGTCTCTTGACCAAGGTCAAGCTGGTGACAACGCTGGTATCTTGCTCCGTGGTATTGAGCGCGACGACATTGAGCGTGGTCAGGTTATTGCTGTACCTGGCTCAATCACTCCGCACACAGAGTTTGATGCTGAGGTATACATCCTTACCAAAGAAGAGGGTGGACGTCACACTCCATTCTTTAAGGGCTACAAGCCACAGTTCTACTT
>JAGQNH010000007.1 GCA_020428185.1 Candidatus Saccharimonadota bacterium
TGCTGACGCAATTAATAGGTGTAGTGGGCATCGCATTATTGATAGCAACCTTTCAGGGGAAGAGCCGCAGCGCGATACTGAAAGTTCAGATTGTGTCATGTCTCAACTGGTCGCTGTATTATTTTCTGGTCGGTGCATATAGTGGGGCCGGTATGGTATTGCTCGGTGCGGTACGAACGTATGTCTATGAGCGGTATCGTAAACATGAATGGATTTTTGAAGTCTCGATTATTGTGTATGCCATTATGACATTGCTGACCTGGAAGGATTGGACAAGTATACTGCCGTTTATGGGAATCTTAGCAGGGTCGATTGCTATTTGGCAAAAAGAACCGCGTCGCATCCGTCTCCTGTCTTTCACTCCAACTGCATTTTGGTCTCCCTATAATATTTTGTCTGGATCATATATGGGTATGGTGGGCGATTTGGTGACGTTTACTGCTGTTTTTTTGGGTGTATTTCGGTACGATATGCTGCCGCGGCTCAAGCAACAGGTGGCACTGCGCAGGGCAGATAAGTTTGCGGAATAAATTTGATATAATCGTCATAATATAGACGGGGTTTTGAAATGGCCAATCACGAGTTTGCACACGACAATGATGAGCATCGAGTCGAAAAAGATATCACAGAATCCGAAGAGAGAATAGTGACGATTTGTGAGTTGGGCCGGCTTGTGCTGCAAGAGTACACGAAGAAGGATTTCTGGGTCACCTTCATTGAAAGGGTTGGGGGCGTCGAAGCAATAATTCTTGGGGGCATAAAGAAGGTTTTATAAGTGGCAGTAGAGCCCGGTTGTTGCATTCAATGAACATCGGAGTAAAATAAGCAGTATAACAAAGGGGGGAGCCATGGCAAGTGAAAAAGGTGGACAGGTATCGAGTCATGAGAGCAATAGAGACGAGGACGAATCGACAACTCGTGATCTAGGACGGGCAGCCGCTGCAGATGTGCAATCGGAATGGTCATCTGATACTGTAGATGATATCGACGATTTACTCGACGAGATGGATGATGTGCTTGAGGAAAATGCAGAAGATTTTGTCAGCGCGTATAAGCAAAAAGGTGGTCAATAGATCTTCTTATTCGTCGATATATCCGTAAGGATCTGAAAACGTCGATTGAATACCGTTAACCATACTTGTACTCCAGTTGACTACTCTAGTATCTAGGTTCGAGTGGTTTTCAAGGATGAATTTTTGTCGTATGGCGGCTCTTGTGGGTGGCGGGCTTAGCTGTAATTCTTGCACGGCTGTATCTGTTATTTTTGCTTTGTTCATCATTGCAATGCCATTGCCAATTGGGAGCACGCGATCCCATTGCATTGAGCGTGTTTTTGATTCAGCATCACCTTTGCTGAAAGTATCTATTCTATTGAGCCAATAATGTTTTGTCGCGACTCCGTAGTCACGAAGTAGGTATGAATCATATTCGGCCATGGCAGGATTACTACGTCTAAAGGCGTCGTTTATTGTTACCCACGTATGCGCAGCATCGACTTCATCTTCGGGAAGATTGATGCGTTCGCAGAGTTGAAGTGCTTTTTCTGCAAGTTGCTCTTGAATATCGAGCATGGTTAATCTGTCACCGGAGCGTACTTCTGCGGTTTTGCGCAGTGTGAGATCTCTCATGAATCGGTGAGTGGCCGTAACTGGATCATCTAGTAGTAGATTATCAAATTCGTTTTCATTGAATAGATTTTCATGTTCGATAATACGCAGAATGAGTGATGTTGTTGCAAGAGCGTGACGGCGAGATGCAAGTGATATTGGAGAGTCTGCGTACCGAGTCTCAAGTCGTAG
>JAGQNH010000008.1 GCA_020428185.1 Candidatus Saccharimonadota bacterium
AAACTACGAACGCCGGAACAAAAGTGGCGTTATCGAGCTAGCCGGTCGGGATTGGGAATCAACTCAGTCTAAGTTAGGCGAGGTTGCCCAAATCGCATGGTATGTCAATCTACTTACAGAAGATAACCTACCGTCATATCATCACGAAATCGCGACTAAATTTAGCCGTGATGGAGCCTGGGGCACATGGGTACACAGGTGGACTGCAGAAGAAAACCGTCACAGTGTCGCGATGCGCGAATTTGCACACGTCACACGTGCAATCGACCCGGTAGACCTTGAAGATACACGAATGCATCACATGAGTCACGGATATGACAGTAGCGACAAAACGCCACTTGGCGCAATAGCCTACGTGACCATGCAGGAACTTGCAACTCGAATCGCACACCGAAATACAGGTATTATCTGCAAAAACGAGGGTAATGTCCTCGCAGATCAACTTCTTGCGCGTATTTCTGCAGACGAAAATCTTCACATGATATTCTACCGTGATCTCGGGAAAGCAGCGCTAGATCTCATCCCGAATCAAATGATGCGCGTCATCACAAACGAAGTTACTAGCTTTAAAATGCCAGGCGACACAATTCCTAACTTTAAGCAACACGCGAAAAAAATTGCAAAAGCAGGCATCTACGACCTCGACCTTCATGTCACCGAAGTACTCGAACCGACATTCAAGAAATGGAATATCTTCGATCGAGAAGATCTCACAGGGGATGGCGCCGCAGCCCGTGATGAACTTGGAAATGTACTCGAATTCCTAAAAGTGGCAGCACGTAATTTTGCCGAAAGAAATGCAGGAGAAAAAGCTGCAACAAATGACGCTAGGTAACACTAGTCAAAAACAATTTTTTGTGCTAGAATAGAAAAAGTTGTAAATATAAATGTGAGTTTAGTATGCCTAAAAAAGCAACAAAGCGAAAATTAGTTGGACTTGTCAGTGACCTTAGCGGCCACCGTACTTACTACACGACTAAAAATACTCAGAATACTACTGAGAAAATTAGTCTAAAAAAGTACGACCCAGTTGCACGTAAACATGCAACATACACTGAGACAAAAAAGAGTCTTGGCCGTAACGAAGTCAAAGCACGCAAGTCATAACACGATACATAATCTATTACAGAATCCGGTCCTATCGACCGGATTCTTTGTCTTTTTTGATTGTATCGAGCAGGGTCGATACATACTCTGCATGACTCCAGTTGAGAGGCGCAGGCGCCACCAATGAATGATCTATGGGGCTAATCTGTTCAGACATAACACCGGTTTTCATCATAATAGTATTCACCCAGTCGAGTATACGAGTCACGCGTTCGTCTTGGCCGGTCTCAATAAAATACTGAGCCATCCAAAATGTCGTAATAAACCACCAATTTCCTTTTGAGTTAGGATCGATACGGTTATACTGATCGTATTCATAGCGTGGATAGGCATCAAGGCCCGGATCCGAACGAAGTTCTCGGTCAATCGTTTCTGCAGCAGCTTTTACTTCCTCAGAATTGCTATTAAACAGGCCAAATGTAAATGCTGCAAAAAATCCACTCATATCAATTGTCGAATCGTACAGCACCTGACCATCGACTACTCGAACTCCTTTATAAAATGCTTTTCTGTCGGCATTGTACAGATATTTGCGGGCGCTAATCTGTATATCATCGGACGCCGCACGCCACGCGACTGCACTTGCGCTATCTCCTTTGACATCAGCCAAATCGGCAGCAGCCTGCAATGCCGCGTACACCAGAGAGACTGTATACGTACTAATAAGGAACACTTCCTCCCAGAGATCATAGCTTGGTTTTGGCAATCCGGTCGTTTCATCAATAAACTCTGTCATCCAGTTTGCCATTGGCTTTACCATTGAGTCATAAAAGTCGTGTAGGATGCGTGCGTCTTTGTTTTTCTGATATAGCTGAGCAATCGCAAAGACGACAACCGCCGTTTCATCCTCCTGAATCGGTGGCGCCACCATACCACCATCATGTACATATGAGTGCCAGCTAGAGCCCATCCCTCCGTCAGCACGAAACTTGTGCATTAGATAGCCGCTTGGGTGCATGACTCGTTTGCAAAATTCAAAGAATCGGTACGGCTCCTCGGTATAGCCCATGCGCATAAGCGGCCACAATACCAATGCACCATCTCGCGGCCAACAGTACGCATACGTATCTCGACCGTAGTTAAGCATGGACGTATCCGTGCTCGCGATAACAGCCCCACGTTTGTCAATTTGCGACTTAATAACCATGACGCTCCGCATGAACGAATCGTGGTATTTGGGGTCGATTTTTTCAGCAGCCCTGGCGGCTGGCTCGAGCCATTTTCGCCACCAATCCGCAGTAACGTGCAACCTCTTCAGTAGACCGTCATTGCGCACCTGCTTGTCGATATACAGTGCCTCTCTCAAAGATGAACCAGCCGTAATCCAATAATGCACTCGTTGCGAGGCATGCCCATCGACATGCAATCTAAATCTCATAATTGAATCGACACGCCCATGCTCAACATTGCCATTCGACAACTCGCCATCTTCCGCATCGCGATACGTACCATCATGCCCCTCTATCCCAAAAAGTCCGACACTATGCTGATCAAATGACACGCCGTTCGTCATTCCCGAAATAATAAATGCTCGTCGCCCTCTGTAGTGCAGCAGTGCGTCGCTATCTGGCAAATACTGCGCCGTATCTGTATTGCTACGTGAATCGTCGATTGCAAACGCCTGATGCATAAACAAGCGTATCTCTCTTGGGTGATCCGCTAGATTCACGACGTGGATATTGCGCATAAATGCACTGACATGAGAATCAACAAAATCATCCATTTCAAGCAATATTTGCATAGATTCATTTTTTGCTATCGTATGGCCAATTAGCGCATTTGTAGGGTAGCGGAACGAAAATGTCCATTCACCATCATTGTCGAGCCAGCTTAAACGGCCGTCAATCCATACACCAATACGATGACGCGTATGCATACCCTGTGCATGATTTGAAAGTCCAACATACGGATAGTACAGATCATGAACAAGGCCATAATTATTCAGGCCGACGTGAAGCTCGCCATTTGACAGAACAATCGGCCTAAGCATTCACTCTCCAGAGATTCCCACCCGAATGATTCATGACGACGCTTGCTCCGAGGCGCCATCGGAAAGTCCGCCCAATTTATGAACATGCATAACTCGCAGGCGAATATCTCGAATTGCATTCATATACGACATAAACGCATCATACGGAGAGTCATACGGACTGAAATATTTGTGCACATCCGCATCGTGATCCCATTTCGTAGCCATATAATAGAAGTGGTCAGAACTCTGCAGTAACCGCCAGTCATTGACTATATCGTTGTCACCGCAACGTAGTACATCGTCCTGAAGAGAGTAAAGATATCTTAGAGATTCTCGCTGCAAATCATTGCCACACCATGCAGACAGATCACGCTCACTATCTGCCCATGTCACAGTATCAGGCATAGAGATATCTCCGGCAGGATCAAGCGCCTTTGCCACGCCTGTCACCGTATGGAAGCTTCCGTCGCCAGCGATCCATTTTGCAACAAATCGCTCAAAGAATGAGAATATACCCGTATCGTTCCACTGGTGTTCGCCAAATGTTTCAAAATCCATAAACAAATTAACTATCTGACCATCATTTCCGTTCGATATCCAGTCAACGTACTTGTCCTCAGTTAGTGGCCATTCATTCCAGGACTGGTCACCAAATCGAAATGCCAAATCGTCACTAAGTCGATAATTCTTGAGTAGCAACCGAATATTCTCAGTGCCACTTGGTCGATAGACGTAGTTTGGACTTCGCCATTGCAATACCGGGTCCCAGCCTTCGGCCAATATAACTTTATAGCCTGCTTGATCTGCCCATTTTGCCAAATCATCGTTGTATGCCAGCTCAGTATTGCGAAAAGCGGTCGGCACTACACCGAAGACAGACTGTATTTTCTCAGCGTGTAGCTCAACCTGCTTCACAAATTCATCCCTATCATAGAAAAACGCCAAACTATGGTAATACGTCTCTGCAACAATTTCGACTCGTCCGGTCTGAACGAGCGTCCGGAACATCTCTAGCACATCTGGAGCCCACATCTCTGCTTGCTGTATGAAATCACCCGTAATACTGAGTGAGCATGAAAATTCTGGGTGTCGCTCAAGCAATGTCTGTAGCAACACCGCCATTGGCCGATATGACTTATCTGCGACTTTATGAAATACTTTCTCGTTATTGAGCTTACTATCGTCCTTAACATCGAAATAATCATGTCGATTGCCAATATCAAACACACTGTACGGTCGTACTCGGTACGGCTGATGCACATGTAGGTACAGAGCTACTGCCTTACTCATGCTGGCACCCCGTCTTTGAACTTGCTATATAGTGAGATGCACTTATCGGCAACATCATGCCACGAAATACGCGCATATTCATCTTTGACATTTCGCTTCAACATAGTCGCAAGGCTAGGCGAGAGTGCAATATTGACCAATTGATCTGCGAGGCGATCCGTATCCCAATAGTCATAGCGAAGAATGTTGTTAAGTACCTCTCCAACACCAGACTGCTTACTGATGATTAGCGCACTGTCGTGATGCGCTGCTTCTAGTGCCGTAAGTCCAAACGGCTCGCTCACAGAACTCATCACAAATACGTCCGCAACTGAATAAATATCGCGCCACTGCTTGCCACGAACAAATCCAGTGAAATACACCTTGTCCGCGATACCCATAGCAGCAGACATACTGATAAGCTCGTCTCTCTGCTCGCCGTCACCTGCAAGCAAAAAGACAAACTTGTCATATTTCTTGCAAGCACGAGCTGCGCCTCGCAAAAAATGCGTCAAACCCTTCTGAACTGTAAACCTCGTCAAAAGAGCCACAACAGTATAGCCCTCTGCCTTCAATGCCTCAAAGTAGCGATATCCACGTACGTCGTATTCGTATGGCTCAAAACTATCGACGTCTATCGCATTGTGAATGACTTCAACATTTTCTGATGGAATACCATATCTCTCAACAATAATTGCCTTGGTGATATTGCTCACAGCAATAATCCTGTCCGCCATACTAAGTGCCTGTTGCTCAATCTCATGCACTATTGGATTGCCGCTCGCATTATCACCCGAGCGATCAAACTCAGTAGCATGCACGTGAACGACTAGCGGAGCACCTGTCAGTTCCTTGGCGCGAACTCCTGCTTCCATAGTCAACCAATCATGAGCATGAACAACATCAGGATGAGACTTCTTGACAAGCCCCTCTACAAACTTGATGTAATGCTTCTGCACAGCACGCATTGTCGATAGGTCACCAGCATCAATATCTGCCATGTCTTTTTCGGTGACAAATTCACTGTCATAACTTCCCATATGCACACGAGATTCGGGATCAAGTGATGTGGCGCCATGAACAGTCATAAAGTCAATCGAGGAATGGTCTGCAGAATAGGGAAGTACAAAATCTATCGAGGCACCCTTAATAGCAAGTGCCTTTGACATGTGATAACACGCGACACCGAGCCCGCCGCTGTTATTGGGCGGCAGCTCCCAGCCAAGCATCAGTATTTTCATTTATTTCCCTAAGATTGGTCTACCCAACCAGTGTTCCTCATATTTATGTATTAGCCTAGCGTTATTATAAGATATACGCTAGCGCTTTGACAACAGTTTTTAAGCTATAAAATGCAGAAATTTTTTTATATAAAAAACTGACACAATAGACACTATTGCATATTTGATTACTATGTTTCATGATTTATGTATTTAAAAAATATCCATAAAATATAGCAATCATTCATACAGATTTGACCACATACAAATCGCAATAACAACAATTTATGGTACAATATGCAAGGTAAAGGGGATTAGTACATCGGCTAGTATAGCGGTCTCCAAAACCGCAGAGGTAGGTTCGATTCCTACATCCCCTGCCAAACAGGATAGATCTCATTTTTGAGGTCTTTGTTGTTTATTTCACTTCTGTTGTTTTCGTCCTTTTCAGCGGTTTTGTTAAGCACTTTTTGAGTATCCATAATTTAGCGTGTTTCGTCACTTTTTTGCTAT
>JAGQNH010000009.1 GCA_020428185.1 Candidatus Saccharimonadota bacterium
TCGTTGCCGTCTTCCCATTTGATAGTTTCGTCAGTCGCAGCAGTTGACTGAGTCAAAAAGGCAAAACCTGCCTGTTCGTCGCTAAATACGACGGGGCGGTATGTTGTTGGATGTATACTGCTTTTCATATATCGCTAATTTTAGCGCTTTTTGGGGTAAATGTCAAAGGGTTTACAGAGTGTTACTTTTTGTCTGTGCTATTAGTGCCTAGCATAGTGATAGTCTGTGTGTGATGAAGCATCTTTGCTGCGGCAGATCGAAGGCTTGTCCTGCGGACATTCTCGGCTTCAATTTTCGCGTGTAGTTTGTTGAGTGCGCGAACTGCACCGGGAGTTTGAACAAGTAATTTGAACTCTTTCTCCAACTCTGCGAGGTCGTTGTCGCTGAGGTCTTCCAGTCCTACGTAGGTAGTGCGCGCACCCTTCGTGGCTCGGAGTAGTTCGTCTAGTTTTAATTGAACGGCCTTGCTGTCGCGATTTTGGGTATTTTGGATAAGAAATACCATCAAGAATGTGATGATTGTTGTTCCAGTGTTGATGACTAGTTGCCAGGTATCGGAGTAGTGAAATGCGGGACCTGTAAGCGCCCATAATATAACGATGCCGACTGCTCCTAGAAATACAGCTGCGCTACCTGTCCATGTAGAGATTCGGTTCGCGGCTATTCGAAAAGTGTTTTTCATAACGACTCAAGTATAGCACTAATGCTTTTGGCGCTACAAGAGGTGTTGACTTTCTTCTTCACCTCTGTTACATTAATACAGTTACTAATTTTATTGAAACAATCATTGGCTAGCTCCTGAATATATTCGGGGCCGATGATGAGGAAATAAGGAGTTTAAAGAAATGGCTGTAGAAGTCGATATTAAACAGCTGCTCGAAGCTGGTGTTCATTTTGGACATAAAACGAGCCGATGGCACCCAAAGATGGCGCCGTATATTCATAGCAAGCGTCAGGACAGTCATATCATTGACCTGACAAAAACAGTTGCGGCACTTGATGTTGCGTTACCGTTTTTGACGAGTGTTGTTGCAGGTGGCAAGCAAGTATTGTTTGTCGGTACAAAGAAGCAAGCGAAGGATTCTGTAAAGGCGATTGCGGAAAAGACACATCAGCCATATGTCACTGAGCGTTGGATCGGTGGTATGTTGACAAACGTCGATACTGTGACACAGCAGATCAAGAAGCTAAAAGATCTTGAGCGACGTATGGAGAACGGTGATCTTGAGAAGCGCTATAGTAAGCTTGAGGTGCAACGTTTTGGTGAAGAGATTGCTGAATTGAATCAAAAGTACGGTGGTATCAAGGATCTCAATGGTCGCCCCGGCGCAATTGTTGTTGTTGATGTGCTAGTGGATCACAATGCCGTGAAAGAAGCGAACGTACTAGGTATTCCTGTTGTTGGTATCGTCGATACAAATGCAAATCCATCAGCGATTGACTATGTTGTTCCTGGTAACGACGATGCAATCAAGAGCGTACATTTACTTCTTGATTATTTCGGCGCAGCTGTAGAAGAAGGTAAAACAAAGAAGGTGGAGGCGTAATTATAATGGGTATTACTGTTGAAGACATCAAAAAACTAAAAGAATTGACTGGCATTGGACTGACCGATGCAAAGACAGCGCTTGTTGAGGCAGACGGCGATTTCGACAAGGCACTTGAAGCACTTCGCAAAAAGGGCCTCACAAAAGCAGAAAAGAAGGGCGATCGTGAAACGCGTGAAGGTATTATCGATAGCTACGTACATTCTGGCCGTATCGGTGTCGTTGTTGAAGTAAACTGTGAAACTGATTTTGTTGCACGTCTTCCTGAGTTCAAAGAATTTGCACATCAAATCGCAATGCAGATTGCTGCGATGGCGCCGAAATATTCGACGATGGAAGATGTTCCTGCGGATGTATTGGAGGCAAAAAAGAAAGAGTTGCTCGAAAGTGACTCTCTTAAGGGTAAGCCAGCGGAGATGGCAGAAAAGATTGTCGATGGACAACTCAAGAAGCATTTTGCTGAACAAGTACTAAGTGAACAGGTATTTGTACTTGATGATAGCAAGACTGTCGGTGAACATATCAAGGAACAGATCGCAAAGAGCGGCGAGAATATTCGTATTTCTCAGTTCAAGCGAATCGAACTTGGTGTAAACGAATAAATAACAGTCGTTTTAAAAACCGCTCACGAATTCATAGTGGGCGGTTTTTGGTTACGTTTTGTTATTTGACTGAAGCAAAAATAGTGAAATTTTGGTATGATAAATAAGATATGTTTGACACTGATATATATGAATTAAAAATGGCGGGAGCGCTCGATCATTTTGAGGCGGAGCTCCGCAAAGTACAAACCGGCCGCGCCCAGCCGAGTATGCTTGATGGCATTAAGGTAGAAGCGTATGGCACGCACATGCCACTCAACCAAGTAGCGAATGTAACGGCGCCAGAGCCTCAGCAGCTTCAGATAACTCCATTTGATCCGTCTAATATAGGTGCTATTACAGCTGCGATTCGCAACGATCAATCACTTGGCCTTAACCCTTCTGATGACGGTCGAGTGATTCGTGTGCCAATACCTGCACTTACTGAAGAGCGACGTCGTCAGTTAGTGAAGCAGGTAGGGGAGAAGATCGAGGAGGCTCGTATTGGACTCCGTGCCGCTCGGCAAGATGCGCTGCATGAAGCAAAGCGTCAAAAGGAAGCAAAGACGCTGACCGAGGATGATGTAAAGCTTGTTGAGAAAGAGATTGATAAACTAGTTGCCGACTATCAAGCAAAGCTTGATGCGGCATTTAAAGTTAAAGAACAAGATATTTTGAAAGTATAGATGACATGGAACATTTTTTCGGCATTTTAGTGGGATTGCTTGCGCTGACATTTCTCGTTGTTGTTCATGAGTTGGGGCATGCTATTGCAGCACGAAGAAATGGCGTGGTTGTTGAGGAATTCGGCATAGGATTTCCACCTCGAGCGTGGAGTAAGATGCTCAAGAATAAGATTTTATTCAGTGTGAATTGGTTGCCGCTTGGTGGATTTGTTAAATTACAGGGAGAGCACGATGCCGCAACAAAAAAGGGTGATTATGGGTCGGCAAGTTTTTGGGTAAAAACTAAGATTCTACTGGCGGGAGTGTTTATAAATTGGATAACGGCAGCCGTGCTGTTGTCGATTCTTGCAGTTACCGGATTGCCTCAGGTAATTAACGGACAATTTATGGTAGAGGGTGATACGAAGGTATATCCGCAGCTGGTGCAACTAAGTACTGTGAAGTCAGGATATCCTGCAGAAAAGGCAGGTTTGCAGCAGCGTGACAAAATTGTGCGTTTTGCAGGTCAGGAAGTTCAATCAACGCAAGGTTTTATTGATTTGACTCATGAATTTGCAGGCCAGACGGTTGAAGTGATCTATGATCGTAGTGGTACAGAAGCTAGCGCGCAAGTGCATTTGAAGGACGATAGCGATGTGGTATTTGGTGCCGGACTGGTTCAGCCAACAGAGACAAGGTCAACATGGTCCGCTCCTGTTGTTGGTGTCGTTACGGCCGGTCAATTGACATGGGAGACGCTTAAGGGGTTAGGCCAATTATTGGGTAATCTTTTTAATGGTATGTTTACGCAGTTAATCGGTAGTGATGACGCTAAAAAGATCGCCAGTAAAGAGTTGGCTGATGCGAGTGATAGCGTGGCTGGGCCGATAGGTATTTTGGGTGTTATTTTCCCGGCAGCACAGCAGGCTGGTTTGACACAGTTGACTATGCTCGTTGCAGTCATATCAATAGCACTTGCCGTAATGAATGCGCTTCCAATTCCGGCGCTTGATGGCGGTAGGTGGTTCACAATGGCTGCATTTCGGGTACTAAGGAAGTCACTTACAAAAGAGCGCGAGGAGAAGATCCAGACCGCTGGCTTTGCGACACTCATGATTCTTATAGTATTGGTAACGGTGGCAGATGTCGGAAAAATTATCAACTAAAAAACACGTACATCGTGTAGTTGAGACACATTTTATTAAGGGTTTCAAAAATAAGTCATACAATTGGCGAATGCTTGGTTTGTTACCGGTGTGGGTTATTGCCGCGTACGCTGTGAGCTATCTCATAATTGTTGCATTACTTGAGATACTGAAATTAGCAGGAATGCCGGTAAGTAGTTTTCTGCGGCCATCGATTATTCAAGCAGTAGTGGCGACACTTATGTATACGCTTACGATAGCAATTATAGTAGTCGTACCATATCTACTGCGAGGAAGATTTTCAACTAATCTAAAGACATTGGGGCTAGATCGCTTGATGTCGTGGACAGACATAGGATTGTCGCCAGTATTTTATGTTGTATACATGGTGACATTGGCTATCGTAATGGTCATGGTCGAATCATTCTTTCCCTTTCTACCTTTGGATCAAGTACAGGATATTGGATTTACCGCTTTTGGGTCATCTACGGATAATATCGTAGCGTTCGTGACGTTGGTTGTTTTTGCGCCAGTTGCTGAAGAGGTGCTGTTTCGGGGGTATCTCTATGGTAAACTAAAAGTGTATGTGCCCGCTGTCGTAGCGGCGCTTGTCACAAGTTTCCTGTTTGGAGTTGCGCATTTACAGTTAAATGTCGGAATAGACGTGTTTATACTCAGTCTATTCTTGTGTGCATTGCGTAGTCTTACGGGAAGTATTTGGGCCGGTATTCTTGTTCATATGATCAAGAATGGAGTTGCATACTTTATATTGTTTGTTCTTCCATTTATTGGAGGATAGGATAAGGATACGAAATCTATGAGATTGAGCCGATTATTTACGAGAACTAGCAAAACTGTTCCTGCTGACGAGGTGGCGAAAAACGCCCAATTACTTATTCAGGCAGGTTTTATTCACAAAGAAATGGCCGGTGTGTACGCATATCTTCCGCTTGGCGTGAAGGTACTTGAGAAGATCAAGCATATTGTGCGTCAAGAAATGAACTCAATTGGTGGTCAGGAAGTAGTGATGACGACATTACAGCCACGTGATATATGGGAAAAGACTGATCGTTGGGATGATAAGAAGGTGGACAATTGGTTTAAGACAAAATTGGCCAATGGAACCGAATTGGGGGTAGGGCTAACTCACGAGGAGCCAATCGTTGATGCGGTAGGTAGCTACGTCAATTCATATAAAGATCTTCCGTTTTATGTTTTTCAGATTGGTAATAAGTTTCGAAATGAACTTCGTGCAAAGAGCGGTCTACTGCGAGGAAGGGAATTTGTCATGAAGGACATGTACAGCTTCGCTCGAACACAAGAAGAGCACGAAGAGATGTACGAGAAGGCAGTTGAGGCATATCATCGAGTATATAGTCGTCTTGGGTTGGGCGAGATTACATACCGTACATATGCAGACGGCGGAATTTTTACTCCTCGCTTCAGTGATGAGTTCCAGACACTGAGTGAAGTGGGTGAAGATACTATTTTTGTTGATGAGGCAAAAAAGATTGCAGTTAATGAAGAGATTATGACAGACGAAAATCTTGAAAAAATCGGTCTCAATAGAGACGATTTGGTTGAGCGGCGTGGTGTTGAAGTTGGTAATACATTTCATCTAGAGACGAAATATACTGATGCACTCGGTGTTCAGTTTGTTGACGAAAATGGCGAGAAGCAGTCAATGATTATGGGATGTTACGGAATCGGGGTAAGTCGCTTGATGGGTGTTATTGCCGAACATTTTAGTGATGATCGAGGATTGGTTTGGCCAGAAGAGATTGCGCCTGCAAAAGTGTATCTCGTACGTATAGGTGGCGAAGGTGCGATATCATGCGCTGATGCACTGTATGATGAATTGATATCAAACGGTGTTGAGGTCGTATACGATGACAGAGACGAAAGGCCAGGTGCGAAGTTTGCCGACAGTGAACTTATGGGGATTCCGTATCGTGTTACCGTGAGTGACAGGCTTGTCGATGCGGGCAAGTACGAGTTGAAGCCTCGAAGTGAAGGCGATGTGATTGAATTGACACACGATGAGCTACTTGCTAAACTAGGTTGACTAGCGGAGCGAGGGTTTACTAAATATCGCAATATTTGCGCTAACAATCTTGAAGGATGATTGATGAAGAAATTATTTCAAATTACAGATACTGGTAAAAAAGAGCTCGAAAAAGAGCTAGATGAACTGAAGGGTCGTCGTGGCGCAATCGCTGATAAGATTGCAGAGGCACGAGATTACGGTGATCTTAGTGAAAATGCCGAGTATGATGCTGCACGCGAAGAACAAGGCCTTGTAGAGAGCCGAATTGCTGAAATTGAGGATGTGTTACTCAATGCTGAGATTATCAAAAGTTCTCGTGGCACGAGTGTCCGCTTGGGCAGTAAAGTAGAGTTAAAGTCTGGCGATAAAGTCGTTTCATATCATGTTGTTGGTCCTGTTGAAGCAGACCCGCTTGCGGGCAGAATTAGTAACGAGTCACCAATTGGTCTTGCATTGATGGGCAAGAAAGTAGGCGATATTGCTATTATCACCACTCCAAAGGGCAGTATTGAATACGAAATTACAAAACTAGGATAATTTCTTATCTTATATATATTATAATACGTCCCTATGTATGGGGCGTATTATGTCTATGCGGCTATATCTTTGTTGTTATTGATAATTCGTGACGCGTCAGGATTGCTTGAATCATCACCCGATAGAGATCTAAAGACCTCTGGGTTATTTTTTGCTTTGATTTCAACTTGATATTGCCGACGACTTACGTCCATGGCTTGGAATCTACTCACTAATTCTTGTAAGTGCAGATGATTGTTTGGGTCGTCATGTTCTTCGATTGCACCTTTGAGAATTTTGAGAAAGTTGTTACCTTTGTATTTTTCAGTACGTGCAATAACCTTACGTAGATCGTCTTCGGCGGCGTGTATTGCTTCAATTGGGGCATTGGTTGATTCGAGTATTTCGATTGCGTAGATCAGTTTATATGGATCTCCTAAGTCGGGTGATGTATCAGGACTGTCGCTATCTGATAAATTGCCAATTTCATGAACAGTAGTGATAACCTCATGATCGATAAACGCAAGCTCCTCATTGGTTGCGACGGCATGATATTTGTTATAGATCTGAATGATCATAGATAGAGCGTCCTGTGCGCGAACCATGCCTACGGTGCGAGCTGCTTCTGGGTATCGATAATGGTAGCAATCAAGCGCTTCCTGCGCATTGATTGTTGATTGTATGGCTTCTGTATCATGGTTACGATTATCGGATTCGTCAGCATGTGTATTGGCAACTACGTCTGTAGTATTTTGATTCGTTGTTTCGGTAATTGGATCATATCCACCCTGCCAACGTGAAGCATCGTGATTTGGATAAAAGTTTCTCTCGTCCTCGTAGTCGTGGACCCAATTTTCGAAGTATATAGGGTCATTGCTTTCTTTTGATGGCGAAGAGGCCTGAGGTATTTCAGATGAGCGAGGCATGGCTAGGGGTGTCCGTTTTAATAAAAAAACCAGTCGTTTGAGACTGGGTGAGCAGGGTATCAATAGAGCATTTTTCAAAAGCTTTTGTGGTCGTATGTATGTTGTTTGCTGATATTGACATTTATGCTGTAGGTACGATTAGTATGGGGTCATTTTAGCACACCAAGCAGTATGAGTCAATAGGCTTATGCTAATTGAAATTGAAGATACACTGCACGGGGAGGTTCGTAAGGAATGATAATTTTACCTCTGTTATGCGCGTTTTGGTGTATAATGCTTACATATGGCAACACTTCAAGATTATAGAGATGAGCGACTACGAAAATTAGCAGACCTGAAGAGCTTAGGGTTTAATCCGTATCCCGCCGATTCGCACCGCACACATAATACACTGGAAATTGTTGAGCGCTTTGACGAGCTGCAAGGACAGACAGTGACTATTACTGGAAGAATTATGGGACTTCGAAAGTTTGGTAAATTGGCGTTTATTGTTCTTCGAGATCAATCAGGGCAGGTGCAGTTGTTTTTGCATGCACCTGATGTTGCTGAGTTGGATGCAAAAAGTGGACTTGTCGGCATGAAAGAGTTGCCGCTCCTCGATACTGGAGATTTTGTCGAAGCGACAGGTGAGGTAATTAAGACAAAGACTGGCGAGATATCGATAGGCGTACGAACACTTCGTTTACTCACAAAGAGTCTTCGCCCGATGCCGACTGAGCTAACCGACAAGGAGCAGCGTTTACGTCGACGATACGTTGATATGGCGGTGAATCGAGAGGTGCGTGAACGTTTCGAGCGTCGAAGTCGTTTCTGGCGTGCAACAAGAGATTTTCTTGTCGAGAGAGATTTTACCGAGATCAATATTCCAGTGCTTGAAGTGACAGCTGGTGGTGCTGATGCAACGCCATTTGTGACGCACATGAATGCGCTCGATCAGGATTTTTATTTGCGTATTAGTCACGAATTGCCGCTGAAGCGACTTTTGGTCGCCGGCTATGAGAGAGTATTTGATATTGGTCCGCGATTCCGTAATGAAAATTACAGTGAGGAGCATTTGCCAGAGCATGTGGCCATGGAATGGTACTGGGCCTATGCAGACTGGGCTATGGGTATGAAATTCATGGAGGACATGTACAAGTATGTTCTGCAAGAAACCTTTGGTACTCTACAATTCAACGTTAACGGTATGAATATCGATATGAGCAAAAAGTGGGAGAAGTGGGATTATGCCGATGTTATCAAGAAGCATTATGCCATCGACGTATTTGATTGTACCCTCGCTCAAGTTCAGGCCGCGTTAAAAAAGCACAAACTTGAAGTTGAAAAGACTGATAGCATCCCACGCGGTATCGACAAGCTCTGGAAAAATATCAGAAAAGATGTGGCCGGCCCAGTGTGGCTCATTAATACGCCAACTTTTATTTCACCTCTTAGTAAAACCGATGATAAAAACCCTAACTTTGTACAGCGATTCCAACCAGTTATTGCAGGATCAGAGCTTGGTAACGGCTATTCAGAACTGAACGATCCAGTCGATCAGTTAAACCGTTTTGTAGAGCAGCAGCAAATGCGGGATAGTGGTGACAATGAGGCTATGATGCTTGATATTGATTATGTCGAAATGCTCGAGTACGGCATGCCACCAGCTTGCGGTTGGGGCTATAGCGAAAGAGTATTCTGGATCTTTGAGGGCGTGACTGCTCGCGAAGGCGTACCATTCCCGCAACTTCGTAGCGAAGTTGACGAGGTTACAAAGTCAATCTACACGGATATACAATTGTAACTATTTCGAATCGTGGCGAAGGCCTGCGATGATCATGATGAGCCACGTAGTTACAAAAATAATTCCAATGTACTGGGCTAAATTACCCCATAGCTGAATGCGATAACCTTCATTGAAAAAGTCATTGAAGTAACGCACGGCAGCAAAAGCGTAGGTGCCGGCAGATAAAGCAGCCATTCCAAGTAGGGCATGACGATTTTTGAGCGTTGCAACAACAAGAAGGGGGAGTACGTACAGAATAGTCGAAGTGCTTGCCATTCCCCGTTCCCAATACGTAATAAAACCAGCAAAAGCAATGAGTATCAAGGAGAGTCCATAGACAACGGCCTTTTTCAGTTCAGCAACGCTACCGAGAAACCAAGCGGTTGTGTTAGCACCAAGAAGAAGGGTAAGAAGAAGCCAGCGTTGGTTGACCGCATCACGAGTTAGTAAGTTGCCAGAATCGAAAATAACAACGGATAAAGCCACAACAGCAATAAGAAAATACAAAGTTCTGGATAGTCTGGTCACATCTAAATCGTTTTGATTATTTTTCTTTTTAGCCATAAGCAGTATCATAGCGTATACGCCCTTCTGCTACAATGTTTAAGTAACTACTTAAAACTTCAGGAGCGTGAAATGAAAGCAACGTGGAATGGGCAAGTAATCGCAGAGTCAGATAAAGAAGACCTTATCTATATAGAAGGTAATTGGTACTTTCCTGGTAGTACAATTAAGGACGAA
>JAGQNH010000010.1 GCA_020428185.1 Candidatus Saccharimonadota bacterium
TCTATCCAATTGAGCTACCGAGGCACATCACAATCGACTTTATTGATTATACGATGTTACCTACAGTTTGGCCAATTACTCTCTATCGAGTAAATTTCTCGTGGAGAACACTGTAGTCGTAGAGCTCCTCATCACTAAACCAATGAGGGATTTCTTTCTTGGCATCATCCAAATCACCAGATGCATGAATAAGGTTTGGAATACCCTTACTCTTAGCATCGCCATATCCATAACTCATGTGAGAAAAATCGCCACGAATCGTACCTGGTGCAGAAGATTTTGGTTCTGTCGAACCGACAAGTTTGCGCACCAACGCAACCGCCTCAACGCCCTCGAGCACCATAGCAATAACAGGCCCTTGATTCATCATATCAAGAACGTTGTTAAACGTTTCCTCACCTCGGCGCGTGATTACCTGCCCTATTTCCTCATAGTGCCTGTAGTAGTGCTCCTTGTCGGGTGCAATCATTTTGGTACCGATGATCTTTAAGCCAACTCGTTCAAATCGAGTCAATATCTCACCGACAACACCCCTCTGTACGGCATCAGGTTTGAATAAAATTAGTGTACGTTCAATATGGTCACTCATAACTTCTCCTCAATCATAATTTTATTAATTGTAGCAAAAGTCCGGCGCTAAGCACAGAGGCCAAAATCACCCTGTACCAACCAAATACTGCCAACCCATGCCTTGAAAGAAACCTAATCAAGAAACTCACCGCCCAAAGACCCGAAACAAAAGCCACTAGGTTACCAACTACCAGCATCTGAGCATTATCAATAAAATACTGCCTCCCCTCTGACGAAACGACTAGTCGCAACATCAAACCAGACATAATTGGAATAGATACGAGAAAACTGTATTCAGCAGCTGCCGCAGATCCAAGCCCCATAAGTCGACCAGCGATAATCGTAGATCCAGAACGCGAAACACCCGGCACAAGAGCAGTTACCTGAATAACACCAATCATAAGAGCACGCTTCCACGTCAGGTCATCTCCGCTCCTGATCGATGACTTCGTAGGTAGCTTATCGACTACAATCATCACGATACCTATAACCCCCATAGCCACCACTACAGTCAAAAAACTTCCAAAAAATATGGATGATTCAATAAAATTACCGAAGGCGAGCCCCACAACACCTGCGGGTATCGAAGTCAGCACCACATTACGAGCAAGCTTATAATTACGCCGAACTACTATGTCGACAGCAATACCGACCAGACGATGACGAAAATACACAACCAGTGACAGCAGCGTCCCAAGACTAATCCACTCTAAGAACAAATGCTCAGACGCACCAGAAAAAAACAGCTGTGCAATCACCAAATGCCCAGAACTACTCACAGGAATAAACTCTGTGAGTCCTTGAATTAGTCCGAGAATAATTGTTTCTATCACACCCATTACGCTTATTATACGGTATTCTAGTAATATGTACGTCTCTGAACTTATCAATGATTACGTCGAGCATCTCGAAGTCGAGGGTGGCCGTTCATTAAAGACAGCCGAAAACTACCGATTATATCTCGAACGATTTGTTGAGTTTACCGATGATATCCAAGTAGCCAAGATAACATCTGAACTAATCAGGAAGTACAGGCTTTGGCTTAATCGATACAAAAATACCAATGAGGATGAGCTAGCCACAATCACGCAAGGCTATCACCTCATTGCTCTACGTGGGTTCCTACACTACCTATCCACTCGCGATATCGACACGTTAAGCCCAAACAAGATAATTTTGCCCAAAATATCGCGCAAACAAGTGACGTTTCTCTATAACGACGAGATCGGTCGTCTCCTGTCACAAATAGACACCTCAAACGAGCAAGGTCTTAGAGATCGTGCAATAGTCGAACTGCTCTTTTCTAGCGGGCTACGCGTATCCGAACTCGTCAATCTCGACAGAGACCACATCAATACAAAACGTCGAGAATTCATGGTTCGGGGCAAAGGCCAAAAAGATCGGCCCGTATTCATAAGTCAATCAGCATCTACTCATATTGAGGAATATCTAGCAGAAAGGCACGATAGTCTGCCACCCCTCTTTATAAGCTACAGTCGCAACATTGGCCCGGAAACAACTGGAGATTATCGTAGGCTCAGTGCTCGAAGCATCCAGCGCATGCTCAGCAAATACGCACGACTAGCCGGCATCACCAAGCACGTCAGCCCTCACACTATGCGACACAGCTACGCTACCGACCTCTTGATGAACGGTGCCGATATACGCTCTGTCCAGTCGATGCTTGGCCACAGCAATATCAGCACCACCCAGATATACACACACGTCACCGACAAACACCTACGCGATATATACGAGCAACATCATTCAGAGATAGATTAATTCTGTTATGGTGTGCACAAGTCGCTATTGGCCTTGAAGTCAGTGTCCGATTCACCCACCTCGAAGACTTTGCATAAACTTCCGGTGATATCGACTGCGGCATCAATGTTTGGCATTTTGCCTCCCACGAACTCGACACGACTCTTGACGCGTCTAAAGTAATCGCTCGCCCTACCAGTAGAGTCTACCTCGGGCTGTACGCCGTCAAATTTAACTGGTTTAATACTACCGCCATCGTCGCATTTTCGCAGACACACACGAAAAGTGACGGATTGAGTATTGTATATCGGCAAGACCCTTAGATACGCATCCATATTTGCACCACCAGGACGACCAATGATCGCACTACACGCATAACCACCAGTATAGGCAGTAGACGGAAAAGCCGTTTTGCAGGAAGCCGGCTGAAGAATATCACTTGGCGTCATCCTCACATTAGTACTGAAATTAGATCTAGTATTTTCTGAAAAATTCGACGGCATAAGAAATAGCGAAGCATTATGCTGTTCACTATCAAAGTCAGAAAGATTAAAGGAACTACCAAACTGTAACAACTGCAGCCTCATAAGCGCTGGTCGCATTTTTGGCCAGCTTGATTGAGTCGGTAGGTGCATTGTGGTCTCAAATATTGGAGCGTCAGCCAGATTCAAAGCGGCAGAGACTCCACTTGTTTGTGCGCTCTGATAATTTCGCTCATCGTACCATTGCAGCTCGATAGTATTAAACCCTGAGACCCCTTTGAGATGGATCAATTTTGATTCACCACTTCGTAAAGAGGCTATATAATCATCTGTATCGAGAGTAATCTTCACACAAGTATACGCTTGATTCAACTGGGCATCTTCTGTATTTGTCTTAATCTTGACCTCTGACCCAGTAGATGCACCAAGGATACCAGAACTTTGTATCGTATTACATTTCTTCCCATTGATATTCGTAGAGTCAGATAAACAACTGGAGCTTCCTGGATTTTCATCACATTTCGAATCATAATATTTTACCAGTAAACGCTTCGCATCTTCGACACCTGCATTCGCAGAATCAAGAGCACTCCTGGAGAGGTCATTAGCCGTTGCTTGATTTTGATTTTGTATCATTAAACGAACAAATACGACCGTAATTGTAGTAATCAAAAGTGCCGCAAATATCACAATAAATATCGAAACCGCACCCTTTTGCCTATGTTGTCGCTTATTCATATACTCCCCCCATTATTACCTGCTAATACAGTAAAATCAATTCGATTTACGGCACAAAAATTCCTCAGCCCATTAGAATCATCACTTGGCGGCTTACATGACGGATCTCTTGACGGATCTCTAAAATCATTAAGCTTCAAAGCATTTGGATTATCTGTCCCAACCTCCATAACAATATGATACAGAGATGATGACCGTACAGCTTCAGTGTCACTGGGGTCCAATGAAATATCCTCTATAGAAAAACCAAGCACGGCAAGACCTCCAGTATCCGACAATATCTCAGTTTTTCCGCTCGGATTTATATCTAAGCCCGGCTTTGCACAGTACTTTCCGCCATTATCATCTACGCGCACAAGGCGTATCATGCTCGAATCACTAGTAGTATAAGAATTCACGCGCAGAATGTCATTATCGATCTCATTCTTCTTCTTATTATAGTTCCATATATAGCTATATACTCCTGTACATAGCCGCCCCCCAAATAAACGTGAGTCATTCGGTGCCGGCGGCGGGTCATGCGGGTTCAGCTCCAGACACCCACCCGCTGCAAGTTGGAGACAAAGAAAAGTACTCTTGCTCAAATCCAACGCTCCACTGTCACTAAGTGTTCTATGAAAATCTGCGTTCATAGCTCTTGCAGCCTGAGCTACTCTGTTCATTGTCAGACCTTTGTTATATATATTGATTATCTGTATAGCTGTGAAAGCAATCACTATAAGAAGCATTGATACGAACGTCATCGAAATCATCA
>JAGQNH010000011.1 GCA_020428185.1 Candidatus Saccharimonadota bacterium
TTATAGTTTATAGGGTTTAGTATAAGGGAATTGAGGAGTAAGGGCAAACCTTTTTGAAAAAATAAAACCCGCGCAAATGTCGGGTGCATATGAATGTGGTGGAGCATATCGGATTCGAACCGATGACCTCTTCCATGCCATGGAAGCGCGCTAGCCAACTGCGCCAATGCCCCGAATCAGGATTATTCTACCAACAAAAACACCTGTCGCCAAGGCTTCGACAGGTGCTTTAATTTCTTTTATTTGTAATTGCTAAACGATCGATCGTTTATTAACAAATGTTATTCATCGTGCATACGTACAGCATGCGCTAGGTTGATCGAGCCCAAGAAGAGCGCGTACAAACCTAGTAGCCAGACAAAGTCTAGCATGCCTGCTACTGGATAGCGCCAGAGCCAGATGCCGACTACGACACCAAGAACACCTGATACTACCCACATGAGCCGATGTTCGCTCATGACGCTGTAAAACGCCGAGACGAAAAGGTCGGCCACGCCGCGGACCAAAACAAGCGCGCCCACCGTGGCGAGAAACGCTACTTGATCCATGGCAGGATTACGAACCAGATACACGCCGACTCCCAGCATAACAACGCCGACTAGCAGTGAAAACCACCAGGAGGCGCCCTTACCTAGGTCACGGAAACCGTGTACCAATTCGACCACGCCGACTACAGTCACGAAGACGGCGAACCATGTTACGAGGCTCGCTAATGTGAGCCCGGGAAAGAACAATGCAATGATTCCGAACCCTACGGTTACGAGACCTTGCAATACAAACAGCCAAAAAACGTGGCTGTCGACATACTCTTTTACGTTAGTACTCATTTTCCCTCCATTTGCCTTGTAACTATAGGTATACTCCTAATGGTTAAAAAATACAACAAAAAAAATTAGAAAATATGTTATACAGGGGTGCGAATACGTGTTCAAATAAAATCCGCTCAGACATGAGCGGGTTTTATTTTGCTGTTGCGCGCCCACCCGGGGCAGGTGTTTGGTGGTGGTGTTTGTTTTTGCCGCGCAAACGGGTTGCCCCAAATTGCGCACCAGCACTAAGCATAATTATGACGCACAATGTACAAAAGCGCAAGCATCTTCTTATTGTACATATGTATCAACGGTGATGGTATAATTATAAGTAGTATATCGATAAGAGTAAGGACTAGGTATGGCTCGTATTGAGCGCGAATTTGTGGCGAATAGTGCTTTACCGTCGTATGAATCATACGACGATGAGCTTGGTGATGAGTTTGAGCCACTCGAATATCACGAGGTTCGGCATCTAGTAGAGGACGCGTTGAAGCGAGGAGAGCATCATCGAGCGGCGCGAATTATTCGGGCAGTACGTGAAGCACGAGTAGAGCGTTCGATACGAAGAAAAATGCTTTCGTCGCTAGAAAAAGCCGGCGGTTCTTTGGGTATCGAGAGACTAATGACGACTGTGTGTGAGTCAGAAGGCGAGAGTGCAATGAACGCAACGCTATGTTTGGTTTACATTATGCAGGATGAGGGAAAGTTAACGATCGCGGCACACGAGGATAGAGAAGAGATACTTGTTGAGATTGTTCAGCGTCGACACAAGGCATAAGTGGTATAATTGCTTTAATGTTTAAGTCACTGCAGCAAAAATATAAAGTACGCGTCCAGAAGAAGCTAGAACAAGCTGTTGTTGCGTATTTCCAGGCGCACCCTGAAGTGAAGCTTGTTGTGGTGACGGGAAGTGTCGGAAAGACAAGCACCAAGACCGCAGTCGCGACAATGCTCGCACAGCGCTATCGTGTGAGGCTGCACGAGGGCAATCATAATACTCCGATGAGCGTGCCACTCGCGATATTGGGCGTACCATATCCTCAGAACGTGCATAGTTTTATGGCGTGGCAGGATGTAATCAAGGCGGCACGTGCAAAGATACTAGCACCAACTGACGTAGATGTTATCGTACAAGAGTTAGGAGCGGACCATCCGGGAGACATCGCAGCTTTTGGGAGATATTTGAAACCATATATATCAGTAGTAACTGCAGCGACTCCTGAACACATGGAGTATTTCAAGACACTTGACGCTGTCGCCGCAGAAGAACTTGCGGTCACGAATTATAGTCAATTAGCGCTTATTAATCGAGACGATATCGATGGCAAATATGCTCAGTATATTACCAATGCAAACTTAAGTACGTATGGAACAAGTAGTGTTGCAGAGTATCATTTCGAACAAAAAGGATTTGAAGTAAGCAAGGGGCATTCGGGAGTATTTGTAGGCCCTGATATGCCGAGTGGTATAGATGTGACTATCAATGTACTTGGTGATCATAATGCAAGGCCGGCAATAGCAGCGGCAGCTGTCGGATTAAAATTTGGCTTGCAACCTGCAGATATCAAGTCAGGTCTTGAGGCGATTCGTCCGATTCCTGGTCGTATGAATTTGCTCCGAGGACTCAACGGAAGTAGTGTGATTGATGATACGTACAATTCAAGTCCGGCAGCTGCCGTGAGTGCAGTCCAGACATTCTACAGTATGGAGGCGCCGCAGCGCGTCGTAATTATGGGTAGTATGAATGAGCTTGGAGAATCTTCATCTACAGAGCATCAAAAAATAGGTGAAATGTTCCATCCCGATATGGTGGATTGGGTGATTACTATTGGTGATGACGCAGAGAAGTATTTGGCTCCAGCAGCACGTGCAAAGGGATGTCAGGTGAAGTCATTTAAAAATGCCGTACAGGCGGGTGCCTTTGCCCACAGTGTCATGAAGCCTGGAGCGCTCGTACTCGCAAAAGGATCACAAGGTAATGTGTATGCAGAAGAGGCAGTGAAGATACTTCTCTTGGATCAGGGTGATGCTAACCAATTGGTTCGTCAATCGCCAGCTTGGATGGCGACGAAAGAAGAATTTTTTGAGAGGAATCTCGTGTAATGCCACCTGTCCAGGGTGTGCCGCCACAAGTTCCGGTTCCTCCTCCTGTTATTCCTGATGTATCAGATGATTTGGGATATATGCATCGTTGGGTGAAGCGATTTGGTATTGCTCTAGGTGTACTTGCGGTGTTTTCGATATGTGCCGTGATGATTGCAAGTGTCATATGGAACGATAGTTCCGAAAAAGCGCTTCTCGACGCAACTCAATATGCACTTGATAATCCGGGCAAGTATACGATACAGCAAGGCGACAAGTTGGATGCGACGCTAATTGTTCGGGGTAATTCGTATAAACTTGATGGCAAGATTGACGCAGTCCCCTTGAGTGCAATCGTGCAAAACAGAGTGTTATATATGAGCAGTTCTGATCCGCAGCTACTGTATGATACGTTTTTGAAAAATCCCAAGACTTCGAAAGCTATGAATTCATTGATGAAAGGGTTCTTGCCGACACTGAAGAATCGATGGATACGTATCGATCTTGATAGTGACACGAATGCTTCGACGGCTCTTGGCACTATCACGTGTTTGCTAGATATGCGTTATGCGATTGGCCATGGAAAAGGTTTCAATGAACTTGCCGCCCAGAAGTATGTAGAAAACGCGTTTCTCAATGTGCGCAAAACTACACACTCTACCTATCGTGTCACTGTGGATACGGGGCGGATGACAACATTTCAAGATGCAGTAAGCAAGGGTTCGAATGCGGGAATATTTGATAATTGTCCGCAACTTTCTTCGTTTGTAGCGGGCGGAAAAGTGAATAAAATTGTAGTAGATGTTGCGTTGACAGATACGGACAATGTACTTAAAACTATCGAATACAAAGGACTATCTGATAAGAGTACGAAAATTTCCGCATCGTATACAGACGTAGGGAAAATATCGCCACCAAAGGATGCTGTCGACATAAGTCAGATGCTTAGTAGTATTTTGCAATCGATTTTTGGTACACAGTTATAGATTGCGTGTCACAACCATGTACAAAATGGTATACTGTAACAGATGAAAAGGTACAATCCCAAAGAGATAGAGCCGAAATGGCAGCAAGTTTGGAGTGATCGTCAGGCATTTGTCGCACAAGATTTTGCCGACAAGCCCAAGACATATATTTCTTGTATGTTTCCGTATCCGAGCGGTGCAGGTATGCATACGGGGCATATTTTTGAGCATGCGATTGTCGATGCGATAGCACGGTTTTCTCGTGCGAATGGCCATGAAGTTATGAACCCAATGGGCTGGGATTCTTTTGGGTTGCCAGCAGAAAATTACGCTATCAAGACGGGTACGCCACCGCAGGAAACAACCAAAACAAATATCGCTAACTTCAGGAATCAATTGCAGCGTATTGGTGCGAGTATCGACTGGACTCGCGAAATAAATACGAGTGATCCTGAATATTATAGGTGGACGCAGTGGGTGTTTACGAAATTTTTTGAACGAGGGTTGGCGTATCAAAAGGATTCATTGCAGTGGTGGTGTCCGATAGATCAGACGGTGCTTGCAAATGAGCAGGTCGTCAATGGCAAATGTTGGCGTCATGATGGTGCAGACGATCCTTTGGCTGAAAAGAAAAACATCCGCCAGTGGTTTTTCAAGATTACTGATTATGCAGATGCATTGCTTGAGGAAATACCGGCGCTTGACTGGCCAGACAAAATCAAAGCCGCACAGACAAACTGGATTGGTAAATCTCAGGGCGCCGAAGTGACGTTTGCTGTCGATGGTAGTGATGAGCATATTACTGTATTCACGACACGTCCAGATACGATATTTGGTGCGACATTCATCGTACTTGCACCGGAGCACCCGCTTGCACGCACGTTGGCTGTTGGTGATTATCAAGATGCGGTTGAGCAATATGTCACCGACGCAGTCAAGAAGACTGAGATCGACAGATTGAACGATACAAAAGAAAAAACGGGTGTGTTTACAGGTAGCTATGCGATTAATCCTGCTAACAAAGAGAAGATCCCGATTTGGGTGGCGGACTATGTGCTTTATGGATATGGTACGGGTGCGATCATGGCTGTGCCGGCACATGATGAGCGCGACAAGGCATTTGCAGATAGGTACGAATTGCCCGTAATAGAGGTAATCGATGAGTACAATGCAGTAATTCATTCGTCACAGTTTGATGGCCAGGATAGTAGCAACGCCCGCGAAACAATAGTCTCGTGGCTCGAGGAGTTAGGGGTTGGCCAGAGTAAGGTGACGTACAAGATGCGTGATTGGCTGATTAGCCGTCAGCGATATTGGGGTGCGCCGATTCCTATTATTCACTGCGACGAGCACGGTGCCGTAGCTGTGCCAGAGGATCAGTTGCCGGTTGTATTGCCGGTTGTTGAAGATTTTGCGCCCAAGGGTGACGGCAAGTCGGTTCTTGCCCATGTCGATGATTGGGTGAATGTCGAATGCCCGACGTGCGGCAAGCCATCTCGACGCGAGACAGATACCATGGACGGCTATGCATGTAGTAGCTGGTACTTGCTGCGATACACTGATCCACAAAATACAGAAAGTATTTGGGACTCCAAAAAGGCGAATTATTGGGCGCCGGTTGATTTTTATGTCGGTGGTGATCATGCGGTTGCCCATCTGCTCTATGTGCGATTTTGGACACATGTATTCAATGACATGGGGCTTGTCAATTTCAAGGAGCCGGTCAAAAAACTCGTCTACCATGGTTTGATAAGCGCTGAAGATGGACGCAAGATGAGCAAGAGTCTTGGCAATACTGTTGATCCTCTCGATATCATTGATCAAGGCTATGGTGCGGATGCATTGCGAACATTTGAACTATTTTTGGGGCCGATAGACGAGAACTCAAATTGGAGCTCTCGAGGTATCGCTGGTATTTATCGATTCCTCAACCGCGTCTGGACACTAACGCAGGAATACCAAGATGCCGAAAAATCACAGACTAGCTCCAGTGATGACGTCGTACGTCGTTTGCAACATAAGACTATTCGCAAAGTGACTGATGATTATCGTCGTCTGAGTTTTAACACCGCGATCGCAGCGATGATGGAATACGTGAATGATCTATATAAACTCAAAAATGACGGCTTTTCCGAAGATGTTTGGCGCGATGCGATAGAGACACTACTGCAGCTGCTTGCGCCATTGGCGCCGCACATGAGTGAAGAATTGTGGCAACAACTCGGTCATGACACACTCGTACACGAAACAGTATGGCCTGTATGGGACGATGCGCTGATTGTCGACGAAACAATCACGATTGCAGTGCAGGTAAACGGCAAATTGCGCGCGACAGTGCAACTGCCTGCCGATTCGAGTGAAGAAGACGTCAAAAAAGCAGCCTTAGGGGCGGAGAATGTCATTGCTCATACGGATGGCAAAGAGATTTTGAAGGTCATATATATCCCGAAGAAACTCGTCAATATTGTCGTGAAATAAAAACAGCCCGCCACGTATTGTGGCGGGCTGAACCTCATGAGGCGTGTGGACTTCTTGCTAGCTCGTCTCTTTCTATTCTATGAGCGATTTCACCGATAATAGCGGCAAAGCTCCAGACGACAGCACCAGTTATTGCTACCTGTGCACCGTCAATTACTTTTGTAACATGTAGGATATAACACGTCCAAAGTGTAATTGCCGAAAGCTCGAGTGAGCGGAGAAAAAACACATCAATCGAGGTGTCGTTTTTTGTGAACAGGGCAGCGACAATCACCGAGAGGATCGGCCACAGCGTAAAGAAAAGTACGATATGTTGCATTGTTACCTCAAATGTAGAAGTTCGACCATTCGACCGAACAGGCGGTAATGGATAATATAACTATACAATATTAAATAAAATTAAGCAAAAGATTAACCCCTCGCCACATTGTGACGAGGGGTAATCCTACAGGACTAACGTCGAGCGATAGCACGGCGTATAGCGAGGAGCCAACCGAGAGCTAGTAATAGCAGGCCGACCATTGTCAGTCCGATTCCTAGCCACATTTTCATCGGTTCATTCGAGTCTACGAGACTATCGGGAACATTGAAGGTTCCGATAATACCCCAGACGAAGTAGCCGATTCCGATCAGGATGCTTGCCCACCCTGTTGCCAGGAGCTTGTCCTTGAACAGCAGCGCGACTGCTAGCAGGGTCGCCGTAGCGATGTAGAGCAGTACGATAAGCATACGAGACTTCTCTTTCTGTAGGTACGGGCGATTGCGGGCGAACCCCACAATCGATAATATAATTATAGCATAAACAAGATAAAAAAGCAATAACCCTTGAGGTCTTGCGAGAAAAATGCTATAATCACCTAAAGTTTATAGATAAGCCGAAAGGAGAACTTTTCCATGGCAGAACCAAAAAAGCAGAGTAGCCCTCGTAAGACAGGCCTTCGCCGCAGTCATCTTGTGCTTAAATTGGCACGACGAGTCAACGCTACTTCACCAGTCAAGGTTAAGACAACCAAGAACGAAACTGGAAAAAAACTCGCGAAAAAAGCATAATCGCGATACACTAAGAGTAAATCATTAACAAGAAAGAACCAAAGAGTAATGGCATCGAACCGTCATTTGGGTAGGATCGTCGCACTGCAGTCTCTGTACGAGTATGAATTTCGTGTACAGGCTGATGATAAGAGTGCCTCGGTAGATGAAATATTGAGCCGTAATCTCGATCGTTACGAGCAAGAAATCGAGGA
>JAGQNH010000012.1 GCA_020428185.1 Candidatus Saccharimonadota bacterium
GGTATAGATTCATTCACTGGTCAACCAAACCCCACAGATGGCATAAGCCTCGCATCACTCAGTAGTCCGCTCAACATCACACAGCTACAGGCTTTTGCCGGTGATCTGACAAAGGGCATCAGCTTCGATAACGCGAAAAATCTTGGCAGCAAACTACCTGTTGTCGCAGATTTGCAAATAGCGGGAAACCTTCTCGCGACAAATACATACTCATACACGGATCTGATGTGCAGTTGGTATACCATTGGTAAGCTGTCGTCAAATGCACTCGTTCGAGCAAAAGCATCAACCGCCGCACGCTATGCACTCCAATTTCTTAAAGAAGCTGATGCTATCAAGGCAGGAAGGGCTGATGAGATGCCAGCAAATGTCTTAGCAAGTAAATTAGCTCAAAGTACATTCGGCGGATACAACGGTGGCAGTGCTACTGATTCACTAATATATCGATCAATTACATATGGCGACCTAGTGCCAGATTCACTTGATCAGCTCGGTAAGCTCCTTGGTGACGCAGCAGCAATCGTCACATACAATCTTGCTGCATACGAAAACATAGGCACACTAGCTCCATCGTGGGCACAAGTCATCCCAAATGCTGCCGCACTTGGCTCCGTTGCGGGAGTTTCGGGAGCACTCCTACCGCCACCCGTAGATATCGGAGGCTCCGACCGACAATATTGTCTATCTGGAGAAACAATGGAGAGCAAAAGCCAGATAAAGCCAGGTGACAGTGAAACAACAAAGTGCATAGAAGCCATCAATGCAATGGCACCTCCAGGCTATCAAGGAGCGCTCGCCGGAGCAACAGCAGTAGCGAGTGAGACGTGTCCAGAACCTCATTATGATGAGCCTCATCGCGCGTTCGAAGGACAGTTTGCCATGTTGCCGTCACAAAAAATAGTCCAGGCTGCCGCCACTCCATATATAGCTGGCTGGTTTGGCGTCAATACTATGCTTATTTCAGCATTACAACAACAATTATATACATCAAACATCAAGGGAATCGCCGCAAACTATGCACTCTTTTCGGGAATGGGCGAGCTCCTGGGAGATATGGCTATGAGTCGTGGTCTCATGCCAAGCAATGTTGCAGACATGACTGCGTACCTTGGACTAGGCGAGGCAATTGGTGTTCAAAAAAATCATGACGATATCGCCAGGGAAAATGCAAAAAACAACCCGCTCGACCCATACAACAAATTCTCATTCCTCGGCTCATTACTGTATAGCCTGCCTCGATCCGTAGACGACAAAACACCTCTTTATGCCACATTGCAAAATCTTGTATCATTCGTCGGAAGTAGTATACAAAATATCGGTCAGATACCATCAGCGAACGCCTTTTACCACATACAGCCATCTCTTCTCACTGGCAATGATACAGCCGAGAGAATGGCTGGATATCTTCTTCGTCTATCATCGGCATTCTGCCCAGTAAATATTGAATACTACCAAGTTGGCATCACTCCAGATATCATGTGCAATGTTCGCTACAGTATGCCACTTGAAGATATCGCTGTCGCAATAAACCTATCTGGCATTATTGACTACATGACCCAATCTCATTCAGATGTTTACGATGCAAAAATCCAAGAACTAACAAAAAGAGTAGCGGAAGCAGACCCAGAGGGAAACAAAGAGTATCTGGCACTCGAATTAGCTGCTGCAGAGGCTGCTAGCACACAGCCATTTATCGACAAAAATACTGGTAAGCCAACACCAGGTAGTGAATACGAGAAATACCTCCAATACTGCGTCAATCGGCTCGACCCATGGGGAGCCAGTGCTGTATATAGTAGATACAATGGCTTATCGGACAAAGAAAAAGAGAAACGACTCGCACTACTTACCCCTGACGGCAACCCAATTACAAAAAATCACACAGCGAGTCCTTACGAAAAAACAGTCGGAGGCATCCCAACTATGGCAGTCAATGCAGCTCAAAGTGATCTCGATTGGTATACAGGAAAAAAATGCGCACGACTTACAGATCAGCAACAAATGCTACAGTATTTTCGCACATATACAACATTGTGCTCTGTGGACGGCTCGATGTCCGGTATTATCGATTGTACGGAGCCAGATAGAACGGAGTTGTATTATACAAACCCTTTCCACCTCAATAATGACATCCTATTTACATCCTGGAATTAATTAAAATGCGCCGTAGAAGCCAATGTCTTCAATGCCGCCAAGGCATCGACTTCACTGATAGTTATATTCTTAAATGGCTGCGCGACAACAAATCGATACACTGTTAGGCCATCAACGACCATAAGATGATATTCTCTATCAGGACCAAGTGTTTGAGCAGCCCTGTAGTAGAGTGGGTGACCTTTTATCTTGCCCGCGTCTAGTGTCGACTGATAAATTCGATCATCCTCCAATGCCTGTGAGCTCTTATATACTCTCTTATCTATATATAGGTCCGCCTTGACGCCATCGGTACGAATAAATGTAAAGGTAATTGTCTGACCGAGATTGCCATTCAAATTAAACACTTTGTCCACTTTGCCAGCCTCGACTGATGTCGCCCGTTCGCCAAGAGCATTCACCACCATTGACTTATCAACAACCTCAGAAACACCGATATTACCGTCTTTTTCGACAAATGCACTGAATCCATCGGCGCCAACGCCGTACTGCAAACCAGGCTTCGGTTCATCCGTAACGCGCATAACAGATTGCACAGTCAAAACAACTGCCACTACCGCAATAGCGACAAATACCACCAGTACAATCGCTCGATTTTTGCGACCAATTGTACCTACTTGCTCATCATCTACGTGCATACTACTTCAATACTATCACAGCTATGGCTACTCAGGTAAAGTACTTGTCCTTATACACGGTCTATTATATTCTTTAGGTGTATATATTATGCATAAACATTTTGTTCGACATCAATTATTTGGGTACAGTACGATAAAAATCTTCGCGCTTGTCGCTATTTTTACATTAAGCGTGATTGGCGTCACGCAGCAAGTAGGTGCGACTCAATCGATGTCAGAATATTGCAGCCAATACACGGAAGATGACAACAATGCATGTATGGATGGCGTGAAGGGGACACCTTGCAAGGTGTATTTAGATGTTTTTGCATTTGATCAGGCGAAAGCAACAAGGACAAATCTTATATGCAAGCAGGCAGCAAGTGACCGCTCAGCCGGTATCGTGTCTACAAGCACGACCCCTACAAGCTCACAATCACCAACTCCCACGAATATCACATCTCCGCCTTCCAATCCATCTCCATCAACACAGCCCACCACACCCACACCTACACCTACACCAGACCCATCACAAGATGTCGAAGCGCTAAAGGCGCAAGTACAAAGCCTTGCCGACCAAGCAAAAGGCATACAGGATCAACTCAGCCAATACCTTGACGAACTTCATCAATCTGGCGAAGATGCAGATGTTAATGTCGACGAATATGTCTCGAATAACTACGACTCATATACAAATGGAGCAGGCAAACAACAAGAACTCAAAATCATGCAAAGAGGAAACGGTAGCTCTCCTGTCATTTTATTTATCAATGGCGGCGGCTGGCACATGAATGACAATACCAGCTATCGTGTCATGAACGCCGAACAAGACAAAGATGTGCCCGGTGAAAATCCTTGGAATAGAGGGTACGCTATGATTGAGATTACATACCGCCTTGGCTCTAGTGGTGTCAACTATATGTATGAAGATGTTATGCGAGGCATCTACCATGTTATTAGCAATGCTTCTATGTACGGCATTGACCCAAACAAGGTTGTCATATGGGGGGATAGCGCCGGAGGAAGCCTCTCTATGCGTGCAGCAGCCAGTGGAAAGTCTGGCGCCAAAGCAGCCGTCGGTTGGTCAGCTATCACAAATGCTTACACAGCTCTCTTTCGATCTATTGCCGCACTTGCTATCGGCATAGACCACTCCACCTGTGCGCCCACAGATATTGCAGGTCTTGCAAACTTTGCGGATCTCGCCGCAGGAGGAAACGGCGACGTAGCAGAATACGGCGGCGGCCTTAGTAATAATGATTTCTCGAGTCTTGGTATATCCGGTTCGGGTGGTATCACTGGGAGTGGATTTAATCCACTCGCACTACTGTCCGAGGGACTCGTTGCCGGCAAAAACCTACTTAGTGCTGCAAAAAACTTCGAAACAGTCACGAATCAAATTCAGAATAAAGATTTTTCGTCACTCTTTAGCAGTACAGTAAACTTAGCCAGTAAAAAGTTCGTCGAATGTATCGACAACTTCAATGCACTATCTCCAGCACTTTTCACAAGCCCCGATACGCCACCTAGCTTTCTTGCGGAGTTTGAAAACGACATGACAGTGGGCCCAGACCAAGCAACTGGCATGCGTGACAAACTACAACAACTTGGCATACAATCAGAAGCACTCATACTACCCGGCACAGAAGACTGTGTACGCGAGGCTGCAGATACTTTCGGTACGGGCTGTCATCTCGGCTACTACTCACCATTCGTAAAACAAACCTTAGACTTCCTCGACAGTGTCATTGGTAACGATTGGCAACCAGTATTAAGCAACCCTGGGGGCGGGGGATCAGGTGGCGGATTACTTAGTGGAAAATCTTCCAACAATTCACTAAAAGATCAAAAAAATGCTCAATGTGCGACTATCGGAAGTGTTTTTGTAAGTGACAGAAACAACCCAAATGGTGGCGCTTGTCAATCTATAACATGTCAACTCGAATTACTAAATGCATTTTGCTCCCCCAGCTTCTTGTCTAAGCAATAATACCTATTCACCAAATCGAATAGGGCCATACAAGCATAAGCCTGTTGTTTAATATCTCTATCTGTTGTACCTTATATGTAGGATGGTCGCAAAACAAAAACGATATATACTGGTGGGATTATTTATTGTCTTTGCGACATTTTTTAGTAGTTTTAGCCCATCTAGTGTTGCATATGCCGATACGCCACCCGCTACAGATACCTCCGACACAAAGGAAACTTGTGCTGTCGAGCGAATAGGGTGGATCGTCTGTCCAATCATTCAATCTGCCGCCGTCATATCCGACAAGGCTTTCCAGATATTGTCTGATAATTTTCTACGGACAGACCCTCAGCTTATTCAAGATGATAGTGGCACGAAGGTAGCGTGGGAGATGGCCCGGAATATCGCAAACGTCATGTTTATTATTGCGTTCCTGGCAATCATCATCTCTCAGGTAACCAGCATGGGTATCAGTAACTACGGTATCAAGCGCATGATGCCACGACTCTTTGTCGCTGCTATTGCAGTCAATGCATCGTATTACATATGTCAGGCCGCAGTCGATGTGACAAATATCCTAGGATATGAAATTCAAAATGCACTTGAAGATGTCTCAAATAGCCTAGGACCCTCTGTGTTTGGCAATGCTCAGGATGTCGGCGGTTTTCAACACACAACCACACCTGGAGCCGGCATACTCGCAGTCATTGCTGCTGGTGCACTCGGTGCAGCAGCCGTCGTCTGGCTCACACTACCTCTTCTCATAAGTATCATCTTATTTGTACTTATCACCGTATCAACGATTATTGTCATATTACTACTTCGAAAAGCCCTAATCGTACTCCTTATCGTCATATCGCCAATCGCGTTTGTCTTATACCTTCTTCCAAATACCGAACGCCTATTCAATAAGTGGATGAAGATGTTCGGGCAGTTACTTATGGTATTCCCGATCGTCGGCCTCCTTTTTGGAGCCGGACAGCTAGCGAGTACAATTATCTTAGTATCCGGATCAGAGGGTGGCCCAGAGAGGGCTGAGCTTGCCCAAAAATGTAATCCAAATCTTCAAGAAAAAGAGAAGGATGAGTACGGTGACGCCAATACGAATGCTTTCTATAATCTCAAAAAAAGTGCGAATTCATACGACACATGTGGAGGTGGGGCTGTACTACTCTCCGATACTAATAGTTCTAAATCTGTAACCGCCAGCTGGACACTTGGCCTCGTTGCGATGGGAGTAGCCGTCACACCACTCATAGCCGTATGGTCTGTCCTCAAGGGATCACTTGCGGCCGCTGGTTCAATTGGCGGCAAGCTATCGTCCATGAGCGGCAAGTTCACACAGGGTCGACGCAAGGCCATGAAGGAAGAAGTTGAGAAGCGACGTCTTATTAACGACAGAAATTACATGCAAAAGGGTGGCCTACGCGGCAGAATGGGTAATGCACTTACTCTAGGGGGCACAGAGCGACGCATAAAGCGAAAGGCAAGTCGTCAGTATGCAGAAAGTATGTTTAATAAGCAATACACCCAGTACGTAGCACAAGAGGCCGTTGACAAAGATGGTAATCTAACAGGTTTTGGAAAAACACTTGCTGGCGGTAGAGGTGCCAGTGAATCCGACAGGCAAACAGTCATTACAAATTCCGAAAGCGCCCTCCGTCAATCACAACAAGAGGAGTTTAAGGCAGCAAGCCTACGATCTGCAGACATGTCAGATGCTGAACTCAATGTCATCGTTGACGTCAACCTTGATAATGTTGATGTAAATAGTCCTAAACTTGCTGCTGCAATCGACGAACTTGGCAAGCGTGGAGACTTCGGCCGACTTGAAGCGATCATGAACACTGTCGCAAATAAAGGACCGAGCCTTGCATCACGAACGCTCGCATCTACATTAAACGAAAATGCTGGTCAGGTATTCACCGGTAGTCAAATTGCCAACATTTCTCGCGGTGCATATTCAACAAAATACAAAGAAACTATCGCAGGAAACCTAGCAAATGGTGTCCTCACTCCTGAAAAAATGTCAGCACTCAATCCAGGACTTGCTGCAGAAGTGTCGCATGTAGCTGCATCCGCATCAACACCTGAAGTCGCAAACCATCTTGCAGCCGGCGGGAAAAGCCAAAAAGATATATTCGACCAACTTGCAACAGCAGCTGTTGCCGTTAACAACGACGACATCTTAAACAAGCGAATATCTCGTATTGCACCGACACTCATAAACTACACGAACAGATCCCATCCACCAGATGGCAGACGGACCTCACCTTAAAAAATAAATCGATGCCCGTCTGGGTATTGATTTATTTCACTACTTATGCTTAAATATATTTATGCGAAGCGTCGAAGCTGCACCTACTAATTCTAGACAAGACTCATCCCGAAAAGATGCAGATATTCTAGATGCAGCCGACGACATACTAGACCAAGACGATTTCGACGCCACTATAGCTGAACTTCCCGATCAAGACGATACTTTTTCAGAAATCACCGATGGTCCCGGAATTACTTACGATACTGCAGACGGCCCTTGGGTTATGCCTGAGGCGTACTCGCAAGAAAAATCACAAGACACCACAGAAGACACTCAAGAATCAGATATCATACGCCATAGCCGCACAAAACTCAGCAAATCTCAAGCCTTGCGTCAATGGACAAGTCAGAAAGCATTCAATAGAGTTTCAAATGTTGCAATACTCAAAGGTGAGGTAGAGCATGGTATTGCAAACATTAAAGGAGAATACCTCAGTCGCAAACAAAAAACCGAAGAGAAAAAACTTCATAAATATCAGCGCAAAGCAAACTCAACCATGTTTGAGTTTCGTCGAGCTAAATTCGCACGCAAAGCAAGATGGGCGAAAAACCGACTTAATGATACCTCAACAAAACTTTCAAGGCACAATCAAATCTTTGGTGAGGTCGTAGCCGAAGAGAATGGCAATCAAATCAAAAAACGCGGTGAAGAGTACCAAAACCACAAAAAACGCCACATCGAACGCCTTCGACATTTGGAAGAAAAGCGCAGTAAGCTACTCGAAAGACGAATTCTCGCCAATGAGCGCAAGAAGCTTCGTGGTCAAAAAAATAAAATCAAAAAAGAACACATGTCTAATTACCAAAAGGATCTTCGCGTCCAGCTAAAAAAAGATCTTGATCACCGTATGAAGAAAATTGTCGACAAAATCGAGAAGAGTGATCGTCGTTGGAATTGGCTCAAAGACGACAACCACACGTCCGAAGAAGCTTCAATATCAGCACTCGACCAAGCGGTAAATCAACTGTCGTCAGAAGGCAATGCTCAAAAATCCCGAGTAAACGAAATACTTCCACAACTACGCGATGCTGTTGATGACGAAATCAAAAAAGAACAACATAAATAAGGATACCAATCATGGCTGTACTTACACAAAATTTTCTCCAATCACTCGGTATCGAACTTGACGAGACCACGCTTCAGGCATTTAGCGACCATTTTGAAACAACTCTGTTCGAAAGAGTGGTTGAATCTATCCTTGATGAACTAAGTGATGACCAACTCACAGAACTTTCCACACTCCGTGAACAGAATGACGAACAGCTACAAAGCTGGCTGCAGGCAAATATCCCAAATCTCAGTGAAATCATACAAGACGAAGTCGATATCCTACTCGGCGACCTCGCCGAAGACAGCGAAAAGTTCTAGCTTCACACTCCAATCCAACCTCGTAAAAGCACAAGAAGTACGATATAATACCAACAGATATGGCGGTATACAAAGTACCTCAGGATGTCGAGGCGGACGACAAACTTATTGGTCCGTTTAGTTTTCGACAATTTATCTATCTTATAGTAGTCGCAATCTCACTCGCCGGTGCATGGGGACTGTCTCAGATATTTATGCCGCTCGTCTTAATTCCACTACCTGTCATTATATTTTTTAGCGCTCTCGCTCTTCCTCTCCGAAAGGATCAACCGATGGAAGCATACCTTTCAGCGGTTGTTTCTTTTTATTTTCTAAAATCTCGCAAGCGGCTATGGCAGCCAGATGGTATTGATTCATTCGTGACGATTATCCCACCCAGGGACGCAGACAGAATTCTCACTAAGAACTTTGACGAAGAAGAAGCTACAAAACGACTCGGATACCTCGCGAATCTCGTCGATACACATGGCTGGGCTATTCGCGGAGCAGGCGGCACACCCGACACGTCAATCAGTACTGATTTATATTACGAATCCCAGCAAACAGTCGATATGATGGACAGATCGACACCTCAAGCTCAAGCTCTAACTCAACATCTTCAGGCTGAGGCAGAAGGTCATCGCCAAGACGCGATTCATACCATGGAATCAGCAAAAAACACCGCGCAGTCAACATCCACACCAGAACCAGCCACCACGCAACCAACAAAATCGTCTGAGGACAACACCCCGCCAGTATCAAACCTTCCTTCACTTGAAGAAGTACGAGCCTCCCGTATCAACAAAGCCGCCGAAGAAAAAGCAACAAAGGACGCCAACGACGCCCTTGCACTAGCAAATGGACTTATCGAAGAAGCAGGTGACAAAAAACCCGTACAGACTCAAACAACCACACAAGAAAGTGCACCTAGCACTAGCGTTTCCACCCCCGATACTGCTACAATGGAATTAACGCAAAAACAAGCGGATGAACTGTCACAGCAAACCGACGTCACTATTGCTACTCTTGCAAAAGAAGCCGATCATATAGCTCAACAAAATAAAGCACTACAAGACGGTGATGAAGTGACCATATCGCTACATTAGGAAGGTGGATAAGAAGGATGGGACCAAACGCACAGCAACAGCCAGTCGCACCAGCCCAAGGGCAGGCTCCTCAAGCCATGCCCGGACAGCC
>JAGQNH010000013.1 GCA_020428185.1 Candidatus Saccharimonadota bacterium
CAATATCCACACCAAACCACAAGCCGACCCCACGAACCTCCGTCACACCACGACCAATCAGTTTTTCGAGGCCGTATTGCATTTCTTTGCCTCTCTCAACCGCATTTACTTGAAACTTCCCAGTACTGATAAGTTCGATAGCAGCGCGTCCTACTGCACACGCAAGTGGATTCCCGCCAAACGTACTTCCGTGCTCACCTGGGCCAATTACATCCATAATATCGCGATTTGCGCAGACAGCAGAAACAGGCAAAATTCCTCCTCCAAGTGCCTTGCCAAGCACATACATATCCGGTTCTACATTCTCGCGATCACAGGCAAACGTTTCACCCGTACGACCAAACCCAGATTGAATTTCATCAGCAATCATGAGCACATTATTTTCAGTACATATTCGCCTCACTTCATGCAAATAACCATCATTGGGAATAATAACCCCTGCCTCGCCTTGAATCGGCTCGAGTAATACCGCAGATGTGTTTTCATCGATTGCATTTTCTATCGCAGAAGCATCTCCAAACGGAACGCGTCGAAATCCAGGTGCATACGGTCCAAAACCGTTCCTCGCTGATTCGTCATCAGAAAACCCAACTATCGTCGTCGTGCGTCCGTGAAAATTATCGCCCATGACAATAATATTGGCCTTATTCGTCTCGACACCTTTCACTTCCTGCCCCCACTTACGTGCAAGCTTGATAGCAGTCTCAACCGCTTCTGCACCAGTGTTCATTGGCAATACCGCTTCCTTGCCAGTTAATTCTCCAAGTTCCTGACAAAATGGCTCCAGCTGATCTTGCTTAAACGCACGTGCTGTTAGCGTCAATTTATCTAGCTGATTTTTTGCCGCTGCGACAAGCCTGGGATTTCTATGCCCAAAATTATTTGCCGAATAACCAGCGAGGCAATCTAGATACCACGCGCCATTCACATCACATACCCACGCACGTTTCCCATATTCAATCGGAACATCATTTAATTCGTGATAGTTATTTGCAGACCATTTTTCTGTCATATTCCCTCTTTCTGCCACCCTTACGTATTAGTATATATCGAACTCTACTATTTCATATTGACTATATATAGCATCGTCCGTTCACTACGTATGTCGACGGCGCGGACGCACTCTATGATTAATATGAATCGAACGCTCAAAATAATCACCCGCCCAAAATCCAATCACCATTGCAACTGCAAGAAAATATGTTGGGACGGGCGAATCAAACCAAGACAAATTCATATTACTACTCACATACCCTACAAAATCCTTGGGCTTATCCGGACCTGATACATCAATTGTCGCCTGCATATATGCCTGCTTACCGTTACTATCAAAGGCCTGCAGCTCAATCGTGTACTGCCCCTTTGCCGCATATTTCTTTGTAGCAGTGAAATAGCCCGGCTTATTGACGCTCTTTACTGTGTCTACAGAGCCATCACCCCAATTAATTGTCACGGCATATGGAGAGCTACCTCCCCACACCAATACACCAATTGTCGTCTCGCCATCCGTACTTACATGACGCTGCATGCAGATGACCGCTACTCGAACATCTCTCGATATCGGCATATCGGTACCCGAATTGTAGTCACTACATGATGTCACATATGATTTATTGCACGCCTCAGATGTTGGTATTTGTACACACGATTCGGGAGGTGTCGGCGTCACTCCAGGAACGATAATCGGATGAATCGGCACGTTTGTTGCGCCTGTATTTGGAGGTGCAACGTATATCACCTTCACACTTGGTGTAATTGGTCCAGCTTGGTTCATGCCATTATAGTTCAATGCTGTCAGTTTATTAACGCCACCAAATAGCTGAATTTTCAGCTGAAATGTCGATTCTGTCGTGCATAATGTCGAACCAACAATCGTATTGTTACTATATACAACCACCTCTGACGTAATAGAACACGTTCCTTCGACATCTATTATCGCCTTTTTAGAAACGGTGCCATTTTTGGGCGACGTAATTACAGCTCCTTGAGTCGGCGGTTCCGCAGGTACCGTCACACCTACACTGACATTCGTATCAGCAGCCGAAATATCATACCCCACAAACACAAAAAATCCCGTAATAACAAGCAGTATCAGCAATATTGGATACGAGGTATGGTGGCGATGTACGACATGTCCTGTGTGGACATGATGCAATAGCCTCAACTTGGCGCCAACAGGATGGGCCACCTTCTTGATCTTTTGGTGAGCAGTCTTGGCCTTAGTTTTTGTTTTCTTCCGTATCATTTTTTTGTTGTGCGTTTTTGTATTTTTTGATTACTCTCTTATTGTACGCTATCTGTATCCTTCTGAGAATGAATATCATTAATGAGACTACTAGTAGTATTGTCACGATTAGCTTATATGGTATAACCCAAAAAGACGTACTCGCCATAATCACTTGACCCTGCGATCCATAACCTAGCGTGACCGTTGCGGTATAGTGGCCAATCATATAGCCGTCATATACGTTATCGAAGCGCCGGATACTACCTGGCAATACATTGGACTGAGCTTTGTTTACTGGTATCGAAGCCACGACCGATCCAAACATATTTTTTAACACTATGGTGCCAAATGGCTTGATATGAATATTGCCTGTATTCTCTACGCGAGTAATAAAACTTACTGGGCTATTTTCGAAAAAGTTCGACTCTTTGCCATTATTTACCGCATAAAACGAAGCCACAGATGCGTCCTCTTCGATGATACCGTCAACTTTCACGAGCAGAAGTGTACCGGCGCTTGCCGTCAATCCGACGCCCGTGCGCTTGATGCTCGTATCAGATCCAGAAAAATCCAATACACCATAGTGGCCACCCGGCTCCGCATCCATGGGCACAACCACCCTGAACTCCACAGTTTTATTTTTGCGTGCATCTAGGTGGAACTCAGATACAGATGGAGTGACCCACGTGCGAACAGAAATTTGTTTCGGAAGCCGAGAGTCACGCAAAACCTTTGGAGAGCCCGTCTCATCCTTCGAGGTAAAATCATTGACCGATACTGCATAATCCAGATCTCCAGCCGTGATATTTGTCACTTCTACGGTCAATGTATAGATACCGCCGCGCTCAGCATTCAACTCAATAATTGACGGGCTCAACTGAATACCCTGCGCAGCTCCTGTCGATTGCGCATAGGAATCTACCGGAAGCAACGACACAGAAGCTAATATAGCTATAATCAAGATCGTTGCGCGATTATATATTCTTTGCATTCTAACCTATTTTACACTCTCTCATCAGATTATGAGATATTACTAAGCTCAAAACACCCTGCAGACAATGCGCCTTGCGTGCAACTAGAAGTTTGCAGTAGCGTCGTAGTGAAGATTTGTCGTATAGACGCCAGGTGCCGTCACACCAGCGATATTCGCTATATAGCTAACCGTAAATGTATTGGCATTTGTAGGAGCACTCACACTAGCGATGGTATTTCCAGATACAAACCTGAATGAATCAGCCGTATTGTAGTTCGTCGCTGCTGTTGCGGTTCCCGTGCCGCTGACGTTTGAGCCTACAGATGGGGTGGCATTGCTCACAAGATTGATACCGAACTGACTTGTACCAACCGAAGATGCAGCGTTCGCAGCCATAGCCGTAATGGTGTTACTTCCTGAAGTTAGTGTCGGTCCGGTTACCGTGACAGTATACCCATGCTCACCATTTGTCGATGCGGCAAATACTGAAGTGCCAGTTGCCGTTGCAGTAGTCGATGCAGTACCGAGATCCACAGTAGACCCTGCGACAGTAGCGCAGTTTTGGCCTGTGATACTAGTGCCGGTACAAAATGTAAGAGCCTCGTTGACATCTAGCACGACTTGAATTTGAGCAGAGGTACTAAGTGCAGTGTCCGATGAGTCTACTGCTGTTGTCCACGCAGCATCAGAGTACGTAGTGATTTTGGCATAAAACGTCGTATTGGTTGCGGTAGGGTTGTGCACTCCACCCCACTGTATACTGACTGAGCCAGATGGATTGGTAGCGTTGGCTGCATTAACAATACGAAGAGACCCGGCCGAAGCGGTATTGACTGTCCATCCAGACCCGGCGCCGACACCACTAGGCTGTACAGCGAGTGTCGATGCAGAAGCAGAAAAACCAGCAGGCGTAGAACAAGCGCCCTCTAGTGACGTACAAAACTGCACACCGACAGACTTGATAGCTGTACCAGTAGTCGGAAGGGCGTCGCTCGTCAATGTATACGTCACTCCAGACGCATCACCTACGGATGTCGAAAGTGTGATTTTGCGATTTGTAATTGTACCGGCATTTGCAAATGGCGCTTGCAAAAAAGGTGCTGCAGAGAGCACAAATGCAAAAACCAACCCTCGGATGGCCTGCCTACGCGAATTTTTACCGTTATTATATTTCATTGGTACTATTGCGAATTATCAGATGATACAATGATACCACAAGCATGAAGAAAACCATAGCCTTTATCGGAGTAAGTTTCGTTGCAATATTTGCATACGTACCTCTCGTGCATGCGTCTTCGTACAACCAAGGCAAATACAACGAAAACGTACCATATGGGTCCGCAACCTACATAGCCATTAGTACCGATGGCGACGTTTCGCTTGCCGTCACACCCACCTCATCGGGTTCACAAGTGACTGGCACGAGCACTGTCACCGTTACTTCTACTGATGTCGTCGGTCACAAACTCTATCTGCGTTCCGAACCAAGTACCGACATGGACAACCTTGGCGATGTTTTACCAACTTCCGGCAATGTCTCTCCTGCCCCTTTGGCAATAAATACATGGGGGTACAACACCGATGGTTCCAACAATTTCGTTGGCTCTTCGCTCACCGACACACTCATCCGCTCGCTCACTGGCCCAGCAATGTATGGCGATATCACCACTATCACTTACGGTGTCAAGGTAGACCTCGCGAAACCAGCGGGCAATTACACCACATCGATCGTGTACACTGCAGTACCTGATATTGATTAGGTAGCCATTTTCGTTCGTTGTCGCAGTTTCCAGACTACATACGATATTCCCGCAATGACTATGACAGTTAGCGAAGCAAGCGGCACATACGATTGCTTGGGCAAAAAGTAGATTATAAATTCCCTCTTAGCCGCAGGCGCATCGCCCAGCCCAACGGTATATACGGCTCGATACACGCCTACATATTTCAATACTGGCATCTGCGCCGAGATAGCTCGCGTGGTGTGCGGCAGTACGAGCGAATCACCACTCCGCGAGGCAACCTCGCTATTATCAAATATGCTCCTCACACTGACTGTGTATTTACTACGAAAATGCGCCGTGCCGGTATTCGCGACAACCAACTTCCATGGTTCATAACCGTCAAACACGACCGGGCTTTTGAGTGATTTCAGGCTGCCAATTCGCGTTACGTCGCCCCTTACGGTCAAATATAGCAGCGACGCGATTCGTTGCTCGGTGTGGATTTCGCCCGGTGCAGTTTGTACATCGCTCGATGCAAAGAGACTTATATATCGCCCGCCCGGTTCGGCATTTTGCGGCACGTCTACAACATACGACACCACATGAGTCTTACCAGGATCAATATCTACCTCAGGAGAATCAAACGACACCCACTTCGACACATCAGACTGCGCGTCAAACGAATAATCGTATTGCTGATTCACCACCCCAAACTCTTCGGCGTCCAAGCGCACGGTCATTTGCGTATCTGAATAATTTGTAAGTTGGAGTTTGCGACTGATTGTCTCACTCGGCGAAACTGACAATTCTGTTCGTAAGGGAGCGAGCGCTAGACCCTTTATATCTCTTATGGCGCATACCGTCTGGGCAGGAGCAAGTAAAAAACATAGAATTGTCACCAATGTAGCAGCCATGAGCTTTGTTCTCTTCATAATTTCGCACATATCAGCATCATATTGGTCCGCCACACATACAAGCTTACCCCACTATAGCTTTATGCACTATCATAATATGAGATTTATTTATTGATTCGTTCATTCACCATATAAAAGCAAGTGTTGTTGCGTGTTTTATCAATTTTGGCTACATTCTAACCTGCCTTTCGGTTCAGTAAAGAATTTGACCAAGAAATTAATTACCTGCAATCTGTATACTGGCAGATGTATAATAATGCCAACCGTTGACTCCACTAGCTGCTAGACCACCAGATGTTCCTGGATTATCTTTGGTCGCAATCATCATATGGTCTGTCAGGGACGATACAACTTGCTGCGTGAAGCCCCCTGCCAAAGTAGTACAATAGCCGGTGCTGTAGTGAGACTGACCGAAGAAAAAAATAACAACCGAGTTTGAATAACCAGACATCGAGCTAGCAGATATAACAGACGTTGTACTAGCATCGCCACCAGCATATGCACTGTTATATATCGGATTACTCACATGTTGACCTGAAATAACAACAGCGGAGAGAGGGCAATTGTAGAGCCACGTCCCTGAAGTATGATTGGTCGCCGTGGCGACTGTATAGTACATTCGATGGGTATACCAAGTCGAGCCACCCGAACCGATTGCTGTCCAGGTCGGAACAGTTCCCGAAGCCGTAGGAATCGTCATGGCATCGCCAGTACCGCCGTTGCATTCTGAGGCATACAAAATAATGAGATCGCCCACGCTATGACTTGGTAATGTCAATGTTCCACCGTTACCATTCGCAGTAGCACCCTTTAATATAGGTGGTGGAGATTGTAATGAAAGTCCCATGCCAATTCCGCTAAACATTATGGCGTAAATCCTTGCGTACAGGTACCATACCAACTGGTTCCATCACTAGTGAAAAAGAGTATATCCATCTTCCCTGCAGTTGCCGTAATCGTAGGGGCGCCAGCCGCATTCCATTTCACACCTGTGAATGTTGCGGTGCCGTTGCCCGTACTTGCCGCTTGTTTAAGCATCAACGTAAATGATTTGCCTGCCGTAGCTGTAGGCATAGTAAACGTACATGCGGTCGAGGCAGTCAATGTAGCCGTGAGTACTGTGCCGCTTGTGATAGCAAGCGTGTAGCTCGTTGTCACGGTTCCGATAGCCACAACACCCTCGGTATAGCCATTGACTGTCGGGCTTGTTAAAGTCTTGTTTGTAAGCGTTTGCGCGTCCGTGGTGCCAACAATCGTACCGCTTGGAGCCGTGACTGCAGAAAGCACGCCAGACGTTAGCTTTGCGATACCAGAACCAGTTGCACGTTTGAGCGTCTTTCCGCCCGTGCCAGAAAAGAGCGCCACTTCACTATCGACAGATGATGCGGTATTCGTAGAAGCATCACCACCACCCACTGCCGCCCATGTGCCGTCTCCACGAAGGTATGTACTAGCGCTTGGTGTACCGGTGACAGCAGGAACGGCGGTGACTGATGAGAGGACGGGGTTGCCGTTGGCCTTAATAACGCCAGTACCTTTACCTACCAAGAGAAGATCAATATTTGTATCTGTACCGTCCACAGAAATAATCGGCCCATTTCCGGTATACGTACCCTTGAAAGTTGGGTAATTGACTGTAGACACACCTGATGAGAAGAACTTGCCAACGTAATTACCCTGTCCGTCCTGCATGCCGGCCCATTTAGTGGTCCCTCGGAACTGAAGATTAACAGCGAGTTGTGCATCAGCGCCGGTCGGACCGATAACAACAGGATTTCCTGTGGCAGAGTTACTAATAGCTAGGTAGTTAACTGCGCTGGCAGCAGCAGGGTTATATATACTTATATTGCCATTCGAGTCATTGACATAGGTTATTTTCGGACTAGTGAGGGTTTTGTTGGTGAGGGTACTGGTTGAAGAGGTAGTTGGGACACTAACACCACCCGACGTAATAGTCCCAGTAACTGTCAAATCCCCCGGCAAGGAAGAGTTACCTGACGCATCATTTATTGAGGCGGTTTTTCGGGCTGCCCACCCAGAAACCCAGTTGTCTGGCGAGGAATTAATCTGCAACCCATTCTCAGCGTTAACGTAAAGAAATTCACCCGTCTGACCTGTCGCGTACAACGACGATTCGCCAACATTGATGATGATCTGATTGCCTGTTGTTGGCCGAATTTCATCGGTATTGATGTAATTAGAGACCGTTGGACTTGTGAGGGTTTTGTTCGTGAGAGTCTGCGCGCCAGTCAAGGTCACCAGAGACTGCATATTTGTCTTCAAGTTGGCGATACTATATCCGGTAGATGACCCTCCGGCGATTGCCTGCACTGCCGCATCGACAACCTCTTGTCCGTAGCTAATCTGTTCGACACCTACGCAATCGAGATAATACACATTACCGTTTGTGGTCGTTGGGTCATTGATAATAAATGCTTCAAACGCCCCCTTGTCGTCTGGACAAATTCCAAAACAGTCCATATCTTGCCAGCCGGCTGCCATACTAGAGTTGGATATACTGTATGTACCTGCTGCACGATTTGTATACGTACCGCCAGCCTGCGTGGTCCAAAACCGCATGAAGATTCGCACATAGCCAACAGTCATATTGTTTGCTGCGTCTGGCTTGATCTTTACCTTCACACGGAACGCATCGCCCGGCCTACAGACAAATCGTTTTTTGCCCGATTGCACAGGCGAGAAGTACGGCCCCTGCCAAGTGCTACTAGTTGCTGTCCATGTGAGCGAGTACGTACCCTGAAACGCCTCGGTATTCGTATAGGTAGGTGTCACCGCTCCGAATCCGTATCGAGTGACAGTCGTATCCTCGAAATTAGGATCAGGAATCAAATTCGACGACATGGCAGCAAGCTCGATATTGGTAGTAGAAGTAGCGAGATCCGTCGTTAAGTTCGTAACAGCCGACTGCGGAATATTACTAAATGTATTCGATGAGCCGCTTAGTGTCTTGTTAGTCAGGGTGTCTGTTGAAGAAATACTAGGGACAGCCACGCCACCAACATAGACCGTCGGTGAGTAAATTGCACCGTTAAAGACTACGTTGTCATTGGCGTAAGAGTAGTAAAAAACCTCGCTCTTTACATTGTTGTTGTTGCGGTAGAAGCCAATAGTGTCGGCCACCTCTCCACTAGCAAAGGCAGGAGAGCCGTCACCGTTGTAGTACATACCGCCACCATACTGAGTAGACTGACCGACCTCGACATACCCCGTACCCTGACTGGCACCGTAGAGTCGGATTCCTGACGACCCAGTATCATCAGAAATTACGTCTATTATCGTGCTTGTACCGTTGTCGACAGTCAGATTACCTGTCACCGTTGTATTACCGGTTATCGCTGGTGATGTCAGGGTTTTGTTGGTGAGGGTTTGAGTGCCAGAGATTGTTGCGACTTCTATATTGTTTGCCTTAACGACACCCGTACCTTTAGATGACAGCTTGAGATCGATATTAGTATCACCGCCATTTGCAGAAATAGTTGGAGCGACAGCATTGGTACCATACAAATCACCGCCATTACGTGTAAGGAATTGCGCAGCGCCAAGTTGACTGCCTGTATTAACAGCATACAAAGTGACGATAGCCAACCCATTAGTGCCTGCCTGAGCAAAGTTGGTCAGCGTATAGCGAATCTTTGATACAGTGTTTCCCCATGTACCACCAAGGGTAGACCATAGTCCAGAACTCACTAACTTCCATACTTGTGCCGAAGCTTCATTGGTAACTGTATGTATAGTGCGCCATGTTGAAGCGGTATAATCCCACACCTCAATGGTGACATCATTTGCACGTGCAGCCGGAGACATATTAATACCTGCGATGAAGCCCCACCTTAGATACGACCCACTAGGTAGTGTTACCTCTGCTACCACTACATCTCCAGAGGCCGCTATAGTCATATTTACAGAGTCAAGCCCTGCTCGTAACGCAGTTGCCGGAGTATTGTATGTATACGTAGGAGCTCCGCCATTGTAGGTCATAGTAATAGACCCTCCGCGTAAATCGGCGTATACCAAATCATTTGCCATACCTTCGACTACCATTGCGTCGGACGATTGGTTAGGGTCGGTGCTAATTCTCTGCCCTGCACCACCGATATTACCCGAGCTGACAGCTCTTGACGTAAGTACACCAACAGGAGTTCCACTAATAGTTGGGCTGGTCAACGTTTTGTTAGTTAGCGTTTGCGTACCCGTCAAAGTCACATACGACGCCGCAGCCGTACCGCCTAGTTTGTCGGAGTCGCCAGCACTAATCTTTTGCCATGCCCCAAGAGCACCACTTTCTTCGTAACGTATTGAAATATACGGGTTGCTCACGTTGCGCGGGAACGCCAATTGCATACCGTAGCTACTGTATGCATAGCCCTCACCCAACCCTATAAACGCGCTGTAGTACTGAGACGCCCCATTGGTGCCGGGACCGTTCGTGCTCCCTTGCACGTATCGCCACCCAAAATCAATCGTAGATGCAGCACCCTGTGCGTCGAATGATGTCCGGGTTGTGTGCGCATCGCCCATATTATTGAACAAACTGGTCGGCTTGATGAGAGTCACGTCTGAGACTGCAGTATTCAATTGAGCGAAGGTTGTTGTAAGAGTATTATTCGCGAGTGAAATAGTTTTGTTGGTCAATGTCTGCGTACCAGTAGTGGTGACTACATCAGCACCGGCAACCTGCACCAAAGAGTTGGTAATCTTGAGCCGCTCTATGCCATTGACATAAAAATGATGGCCAGACCCATTCGGTACCTGATATTCCAGCTTGGAATCAGAAATTCCCAAACCAAAATGGTTGCTGCCACTGCCATTGTCGTATAGTCGCAATTTGAGATTACCCTGAGTTCCGACGGTATTGTTGCCATACGTGCCACCGAGGTTGATGTTGGCGGGGGTAGCTGTGGCGGTCTGAGTGGATGTACCGATAGCCAGATTGTCGTCTGTCTTGAGCGTATTTGCTGCGCTACGGTAGAGGTTGGTATCGTTGCCGAAATAAATACCGCCCGCAGCCGTGGTAGTGGTAGTGGAGCCTATATTAAGAATACCATCGGAGCGAGCAGTAATCCCTGCACCCAGAGTGATATTTCGATTGGCATCCCAGTCATAAGGATACTCGGTATCCGCACCGCCGCCTTGATTTGCGGGCCTGTTAGTTAGTCCCTTTATCGAATTGAGGTAAATAGGTCGACTGTTTGTAGTAGTGATAGTCAGGCGTAGATACGTATCACCACCCACACCCGTCAACGGAAAGGCCGCGAACGTCGCATTGGCAGTCGTAGTAGAGGTATGTCGGGTCGTCCAGTTGGTACCGTCTGTACCTGATTCAACTGTGACTTCGTTACTTGGAGCCGGACTACCATAGCCGAAGCCAATCATTATCCAAGATAGGCCACTATACGACAAATTACCGGAATTCCACGTCCATCGTACGGCAGTAGTTGTTGCTCCGTCGGCGAGCGTATACGCACCAGACTCCTTGCCGGCGAAAACGATTGTCGGATTAGTAGCACTCGACCAAGAACCGCTTGCATATGTTTCATAGGTACCCGTTCCAATCCACCTACCAAATCGGAGAATATCGTGCCACAAGTACTTACTAAAAGCATTGAATGCAGGGTATGCACCAATCGAAACGTCATTGGATATTGCATAGTTCTTGTTGGTCAAGCTTGCCGAAGGAACAGTAAGTTGATTCGGCTCAGGAAGCTGAACCGTACCAGTAATTGTCGCTCCATTAATCGTCGGTGTTGTGAGCGTTTTGTTGGTGAGTGTCTGCGCGTCGGTAGTACCAACAATCGTGCCACTTGGTGCCGTGACGACACTCAGTACACCCGACGTCAGTTTGGCAATACCACTGCCTGTGGCGCGCTTGAGTAACTTGCCTGTCGTACCAGAGAATACAGCCACTTCGCTATCTACCGACGTTGCAGTATTGGTCGATGCATCTCCACTACCCGTGCTATCTACGTAACTCTTCACCGCTGCCGAAGTTGGAATAGTCGTGTCGTTGTTGTTGGCTGCTATTGTTTCTGCTGCCGTCACAACTGCACTGGCGTCGAGATTTGATACGGCAATATTTGATATAGTATTGCTCGACGCAGAAATAGTTTTGTTGGTGAGAGTTTGTGTACCAGATATAGTAACGATATCGACACCATTTGCTTGTACTGTGCCTGTGCCCTTTGGTAAAAGGTTGAGATTATGATTGGTGTCCACGCCACGTGCCTCAAGAGTAGGAGTCATTCCAGTGGAAACATAAATGCCCAGAGTACCAGTGCCTTTTGGCTGCATAATAGTGCTGATATTCGTGCTTGCTCCTACCGCATATAAAACCGGATTGCCACCTGCAGAATTTGCCACCATAAAATAGTCATTTGCCGAAGCTGTGGCGCTAAACGCCATCATGGTGGCTCCATTGATGTCTTTAATCGTATCTATGCTCGGAGTCGTGAGGGTTTTATTGGTGAGGGTTTGCGTACCATCTACGGTTGCAGCGCTTTTTGATATATTGGACGGCGTGTTCACTCTCAAATTTGCCAAGGTGATTATATTCTTGTCGCCATCCCATGAATACGGATATTCCAACTCCTGACCGCCACCCTGTGCACCCGTGCGGCTGCTTAGCGCCTTGATTGAATTCACATCAATAGGACGAGCATTAGCAGTAGTAATTGTCAATCTCGCCCAACTACACGAACCAAGCCCAACAGTATTCTGCAATAAGACCGGTTGGTTCTGGCCAGTTACCTGAGACGTGTGGTATGTCGTCCAGTTTGTACCATCCGTAGATCCTTCGATAGTAAAATTGTTTGTTGGAGCAGTACCGACATAGCCAAGGTGGATCATCCACCACCGTACATATCCCGCTGTGATATTCGCGCTATTCCACGTCCATCGAGCGCCAGTAGTCGTGGTTCCGTCGGCTACGCGTACAGCAGTGTATTCGTTACCTGCAAATACCGAATTATTTAATGTCTGACTTGACCACGTAGAACCATCATATGTCTCGAATGTAGGATCACCCCACCATCTACTAAATCGTAATACGTCATGCCATAAATATTTTGGCGCCGGAGAAAATGCCGGATATCGCCCCCATGTCTGATCAGTCATATACGCCGCATTTGTCTGCGAAGCATCAGTAGCACCCACACCAATAAGTGAATCAATTATCGCCGTATTGATAGTTGGGCTTGTGAACGTTTTGTTGGTGAGAGTTTGAGTGCCGGTTGTAGTTACTGCTGACACTCCTCCGATTGTCACATCAGATCCACTTATCGACATTCGTTCGCTGCCACCTACGAAGAAGCGATGGACAGCGCCAGTATTTGCTTGGTATTCAAGCATAGAACCAGACACGCCAAAACCATAGCCCGTGTAGAGTTGAATCTTTTGATTGGCATTACTACCTGGCGAATTCGTGCCGTATGTCTGATCAAAGGTAATTTTAGGAGGATTCGATGAACCAGTTGGAGATACCGCCGAACCAACAGAGATGCCAGTGGCACTATTAATCACAGGTGACGTGATTGTTTTGTTCGTAAGAGTTTGGGTGCCGTCCACAGTCACCACTTCAACACCATTTGCCTTAACAACACCCGAACCCTTAGTCGTCAGCAACATGTCGACATTCGTGTCGGTGCCATTCGCGAAAAGTGTCGGTCCAGAACCAGTTGCGCTTCCTGTAAGTCTAAAATAGTTTACAGATGATGCAGTATATCCAACCTGCAGCGCCGCAGTACCACCAGGAGAAAGATGGATAAGGCCTGTACCCTTCGTGCTTAAATTAAGAGGAATATCGGTATCAGAACCAGCTGTCTCGACAAACGGACCAGAACCGGCAGCCTTATTGCGGATATTGACATAGTTTGCTGCACTTGCAGTAGTAGTAAGTCCAAGAACAGCCACGCCATTGCTGTCGAGAATTTGATTAATCTTTGGTGACGTCAGCGTCTTATTCGTAAGAGTCTGAGTGCCGGTGAGAGTGACCAAAGATTGGACGGCGGTCTTCATAGTAGCAAGTGAATTCCACGTACTAGATCCGCCGTTTATACCCTGATAAACATTGTCTATGATGTCTTGAGTATCGGTAACATTCAACCACAATAGATTGTCGACATAATAAATATCGCCAATCCCATTATTGAGGCTTCCGGCGAGTCTTACGTTCAATCGGTCCCGACCGGCAGGCACAGTGTAGGTATGAGTTAGCTTCGTCCAGCCACTCGTACTTGGCGCGACTCCGGTACTATTGATGAAGGCGTAGCCATTTACCCCTGTGGAGTCGGTAGACCACGCTTGGATATAAAAGAGTGTATTAGTGACAGCATTCGAAGCATGGGCTCGAATATATACTTCCATGTAAAATTTGTCGCCTGGGCGAACCCGAAGCGAGTCGATGTCTGGAATATAATCGCCATCCTTAGTACGTAGGAAGGTTAGCGTGGGGTATGACGATCCAGTAATCGTCATCTTCAGCGATTGGGTACCCGAAACTGCCTGCTCATTACTGACTTCTCCTGTCCAGTTGGAGCCAAAGCCGTTGGCAGCCCACAATTCAGGGACCGAACAGCTTGGATCGGAAGCTATATTAGGCAATCCGGACGCCTTGAGATCGATGAACTTCTGCGCAGTGTCGGCAGCAGTCTGAGCAGTGGTGATGTCAGTGGTTAGATTGGTAACTGCCGATTGAGGAATATTACTTAGGGTATTAGAAGCGCCAGAGATAGTTTTGTTCGTCAGAGTTTGCGTACCGGTGGTCGTGACGACATCGACACCATTTGCCTGGACTGTACCCGTACCCTTGGAGACAATATTGGCATTAATGGAGCTGTCAGTACCCGCAGCAGTAAGCGTCACTGCGCCGCCTGCACTACCCCCTTGAATGTTCCAATAATTAGCATTTACACCAGCGGTTCGTGCGAACTTTGCAATCCAGCCAGACGCAGAATCAGAAACACCAACATACCCAGATCCTCTAGGCTTGGCAATTAAATTCACGTCTGAATCGGTGCTTTCTGGCCTCAGTACTACACCACCTCCGATGGCAAACGACCCGGTGGCGGCATTGGTTACATGCAAATAGCTCACAGCACTAGCAGTGGCAACTAGTGCTATAGAGGTGTTTCCGTTGGTGTCATTAATCTGATTAATTCTAGGACTTGTCAGCGTCTTATTCGTGAGAGTTTGCGTGCCAGAAATAGTTGCGACTTCAACGCCATTGGCTTGTACAACACCGGCACCTTTGGTTTGTAGATCTAGTCCAACATTTGCATCGGCG
>JAGQNH010000143.1 GCA_020428185.1 Candidatus Saccharimonadota bacterium
TAGCACGACGCTACCCGCCGCAGAAATGCAGCGGGCTTTTTGTTTGGGGGAACAATGCAACGGACACGCAGACTGATTGAGGATACGCAGTACATTCCACCTAAACGCACGGTAGCGCAATGGCCGTTGACCATGCTCCACATCAGCGCCGTTGTTCTGACAATCCAGATTGCAGCATGGTTCATCCTGGCATGGAATGGCAACCCGTATCACCGTATCGTGTTGGCGTCAGGCGCACAGGTGGTAGTGGCCTGGTTCGTAGTGATGATGTGGAGCATCAAGGAAATGCGATGAAGCGCAACGACGCGAGCACATACGTATCGGCGGCAGAACCAGCCGCACCCGCAGCGCCGGCCCGTCCCGCGCCGACAGTGGAGCTAGTGTCAGGCAAAGTCCTGGACAACCTGTGGGGTGGCGTTGGCGTGGCGGTCGCCCTCAGCGCCATCTATGCGTTGGCGAGGATCGCACTCGCCAACCTGGGCATCATGGGCTTACCCGCCTGGCAGCACGCAGCATGGGCGGGGCTTGTGTTTGCACTCGTCGGGCTTACTGCGTTCGGGATGCTCACCGCATGGCGGGCGTCACTGGACGAGAGAGAGCGCCAGGGTGACATCAACGCAATGGCCGCACGTATCGAGGATGACAACGAATACATTGACGAACTCGAAGCGAAGGTTGACGAACTGAATCAGAAAATAGCCAACCTACGCCATGATTTGCAAGAGCGCATGATTCTACAGCAGACGCTAACACGGCAGACGCAGCGCACCTATACGCCATCGGTCGAGGCGGCAGAAGAACCGATTGACGGGAACGTCTACCGTGATGCACGACTGCTGGTCGAGCGAGCATGCCGTAATCAGCCGTACAGCAAAGACAAAGTTTGTGCAACGTTCGGATGGAGTCAAGGACAATGGCGCGCGGCTCACCAGTTGGCGCAGGATGCGGGCATTTTTCGGGTTGTCGGCAACCGCACGGAACTGCTAGTTGATGACCTGAATACCGCACTATCTATCATGGATGTGTATGCCGGATCGTCAGTTTCGGACTGACTGACTGAACCAGTCTCGTGTACTGACTGGAATCTGACTAGCACCGGGGCAGGGAGGTAGGGGAGTGAACGCACTAACAAGAGGCAGTCTGTACACGCTAGGGATCAGCGCCGTGTGCCTCGGCCTGGGCTTACTGGATAAGGCAACCGGAATCGTCGGCATGGTCGCACCCACCGAAGCGCACGCCTTCGGATGGTTCGCCGTCATCGTCGTTTGCACAATGATTGCACGGAGTTATGCGCGCAGCGGTGCACGATTGCCCGACATCGGCAGGATGGCAACGCCACGCACACGAACACGGTTCGCAAAGCGCACTCGGAGGTACGTATGAACAACGACGGTAGCGGATGCGCATGGGCAATGCTCCTATCTCTCGTCCTGGTTGTCGTCATCGGCGTTAGCGTGTCGATGACTGGCCTACCAACCTGGAATAGTGGTGCGCTCGGCTGGAACACGACGGCCACGTATGAGCGACAGCTAACGGAACGAGACCGCATCGCAGAGCAGGGACGCACAGACCGAACTCGCATTGCAGCGGATGAACGCACCTCGACAGAGTGGGCGGTCACTCTGCGATGGCTAGGCGTTTCTGCTGCGGCAGGCGTTGGCGTGTGGGCATGGTCACG
>JAGQNH010000014.1 GCA_020428185.1 Candidatus Saccharimonadota bacterium
GAAGCAGTCGGCGTAACACTAAGCCATATAGCACCATTGTTATCGTACAACGTACCTATTTTAGGGCTGGTGAGCGTTTTGTTGGTGAGAGTCTGCGTGCCGTCGACAGTCACCACCGACCCAGCGCCTGTGCCGACAGCTGCCATAGTGACCACACCAGTATTGTCTACCGAGAACTTCGATACGCCACCGACCTGTGCGTCGATGAGGAGTTTGGTTCCGGAACCTGTGGCTGTTTCGGTAGGGTTTATGAGGAGCCCTGTATATCCAGCCGTGCCAGACTGATTAACAGTAGGCTCAATGGCCAAGACATTTTGAATGGTGCTTGCGGAGGCAAGAGAGTCGGTACCTCCGCCTACGCTAACCATCTTGAGACCGCTAGCCGAAGTCGCCCAACGCAGAGCTATACGCGTACTGCTTACTGAAAATTGCGCATAACTATAAAGATTTGTTGGATTGTACGTAGAGTTATTTATTCCGATACGAAGATCACGATGTACACCCGTACCAGCCACATAGCCACCGATTTCGGCGACATTGGAATTGTAGCGTATACTTACCTTCTCATAATTTGTTGTTTCATCGGCAGTGTTATAAAACGTCAAACCATTGGAGGCAGCTGAACTGATGTAGTAGCTACCAGTATTATCTATACGGGTTTTGCTCGTGCCGCCAACTTGGAAGTCGGCGAGAAGTTTGGTTCCGGAGCCAGTGGCGGATTCAGTGGGGTTGACAAGAAGTGCGGTGTAGCCAGCAGTTGCGGATTGAGCAATTGTGGGCGACACTGCAAGTGCCGTCTGAGTAGACGATGATGCCTGAAACGAACCAGTGACATCAATACCCTTGGCGCCAGCAAGGCTGCTACTTGCAAAGGTAGTCAATTTTGTCGTACTTGTTGCAGAGAGCTGTAAATATTGCCCACCAGAATTTATCTTGATGTCACGCTTGATACCTGTGCCACCAGAGCTCGTTTCGATGAAATAAACATTGGCACTCCAATACTCAGTCAGTCTCTCATAATTAGTAACCTGATCGGCCGTATTGTATTTTGTTATTGTCGTGCCTTGCGGCATTACAGCTGCACCGTCAACAACGGGCGCCGTCAGCGTCTTGTTCGTGAAAGTTTGCGTGCCAGATATAGTTGCAACTTCAACGCCATTAGCCTGTACGACACCGGTACCCTTCGTCTGCAAATCTAGTCCAACATTTGCATCGGCGCTATATGAATAGGCGCTGGTCAATGCTGGCGTACCACCGGCGTTTGCTGGTAGAACCGCTAGCAAGTTACCACCGGCGGTAACGGTATTCATAACCTTAAAAGCGTGGTAGCCTGAGTTACCTAAGGCTATATAGCTCGTTGTATTGTTATTGCCTTTGGCCTGAATATATATAGCGTGGCTAGCATTCGGACCCACCGGGGATAAGAATGGTCCAGTACCTGCTCCGCCGCCAGCTTGGTTCTTTATATCAAGATATACAACAGCAGACGCAGTTGGCGTGAAGGATACCATTGTATTCCCGTTTGTATCAAGAAGCGATGTACCGATTCGTGGGCTTGTGAGAGTTTTATTCGTCAACGTCTGCGTGACGTCAGTACCCACGATTGTCGTATTAGCGTCTGGAGCTGTAAGCGTCCTTGTAGTACTCGCAGATATACTACTGAGTTCAAACTTGAGCTGCTTGGTCGTATTGCCGTCGTCTTGCAGGGTGAAATTGGTGTCTTTGATGGTGATGATACTAGTATTTGCTATAGAGCTGGACCAGCTTGGCAAACCGCCAGAAATGGTAAGCATATCTCCAGTACTGCCCGCCCCGAGGCGTGTGAAGTAGCCAGATGAATTGCGATAGTAGATGTCGCCAGTGGCGCCAGAAGTATCGTCATAGGCGGCGATCTTTTTGCGCGTCGTGCCAGTAGTCTGCGTGAGATAGAGCGTGTCGGTGTTGAATTCGACTGCACCAGCCTCCGGTGTAGTCAGTAGCGTACCAGAGGTGAATTTGAGCGGAGCAGTGCCGGCGCTAGCAGTACCTGGTTGGATGGTGATTTTTTGGTGGCCACCATTTATCGGATTGTCGGTATCATCGTTGAAGTGTTCCTTCTCGAGATACTGACGGATAATATCACCCCAAACACCGTCGTCGGAGTTGACTATAGGGAGTCGTTGCGGAGTAGGCATTTACGCGTCCTCCCTTCGGTCGGTGGGATATGGTAGGTAGTAGTTGGGAGATAGTAGATGAGAAGGAGCGGTCAAAAGCCCATAAATTCTAAATTGTTGTAATATGTCATTTCTACCAAATACCAAATACCAAATACCATCTACAAACCGAGCAAGACCGATTGCAATCGGTCGATTCGTCTGAACAGAGGTGCGCACAGAACTTGTGCGGGTATGCTTAATGCAAAACAGTGGTGTACGCTGTTTCATTAACCCCTTTGTTCAGTTATTGATACATGAATTGACCCCCTATTCGAAGGTCTGTGTTTAGTATACCCTTACGAAAGCGTGAGAGCAATGTATAATTGCGGATTTAGACTCCGAATTTGCTTGATCCGAATCCCCTACCAGACTTATCTGCTGTATGAGAATTCTTGCCAGTGTTTTGGGCGATAAACTTCAGAAAATTATTCACACCAAACATTGCAAGTACCGCCATACCTGCAAATTGCATGAATTCTTTGCGGGTCATTTCCTTTGAAAACAACTCAGAAGCCAACTCTTTTGTTTCTTTCACGCCATTATTCCCCTAGTGCTTACTAGTATACAGGAGTAAAAGCAGTAGCGCAATCAGCTATTCTAGCTTTTCATCGGGCTCCGCAGCCACCTCTTTGCTCTTGGATTTTCGCCTTCCTCGGCGAGCGATATGCCAAATACGTCGCAGCACCGTCCATACCCCTAGACACAAGACCAATAGCACGGCCAATACTCCGGCAAGTATCTTCCATGGTATAACCCAAAAACTCGCTTCCTTCTCTAAGGCGACATCTCTCAACCCATCGTTATATACCGCCACAAGCTTCGCCGTGTAACTACCTATCCGGAACTGCGATAGTTTAGAAAAATCCCATTTTTCACTTTTTTCCTGCGTACCATCTGCGACGTTTTTGACCTCATATACAGGAAAGCCGTCCGTCCAATCTGTCGTTAAAATACGATTGCTTCCAGGTAATATGTACCCCGCCTGATTATTGACTGGCAATGTACTTATTGGATCTTTGTCATTCGCACCTCGTTGAATGAATATATTGCCAAATGGCTGAATAATTGTGTTGCCGTTGTTGCGAAATTGCATAGAAATGTTCACCGGCAAATACTCGTATATAGACTCGTTCGTTGTAAATTTTTCGATCTTCAGGCTACGTACCGCACCAGGTCGATCGACATTGATAAGCGTAAATATCGCCACAGAACCCTTGATCAATCGTCCAGATTCCACGACTGTTGTATCTTGAGCTCTCTGAATAAGTAGAACAAAAGAGTAGCTAAATCCCGTATCTTGTGGCAATGAAATATGGATATTCTCGGTGACCCACTCACCTGATTGTGCGGTAAATGTCGGGCGGCTAAACGTAATCCATTTTGCAATATCAGGAGCAGCTGTATCGTCAATCGATATTTGCCCTGTCGTATCGTTAATCGTAAATGCACGAGGTACAATCTTGAGTTTTTCGGTTCCGGTTGACCCATTACGTATCTTTAACTCGAAGTCCCGTGATTCACCGGGCTTCAGCGTCGCGACAAGTGGAGAGGGTGTCACAAGCAACGAAAAATCCGACGGTGTATCAGCAGCAAATGCATTCACCGGCAACAAAGCAAGTACACTAATTATGACCGACCAAACGCCAATCAATATACGCGGAATACTCCCTCTAATTCGCATCATTGATTAGTATTATACATACAGTGGACTGCACAGACTAGCTAGTCGCTCCCTAAAACAGACCAGCACCGATAACTGTGATCGTATCAGTGTAATCAGAAGCGGCTGGTGTAATTGACTTGACAGATGCGTTGTTTGTCAACGTCAGTACCGCGGTATCTGCAGTACCGTCAGATGAAGCTAAAGTCCGTAACGATGTGTCCAAGCCGCCACCCTTACCCAATGAACCTCCGACGAATGGCACAGCTACAGTAATTGTGCCGGCACCGTCTACCTGCGATTGTGTCACGCCAGTATTATACCCCTCAGTGCCCGCAGAAAGTGTGCTGTTCGAGCCGGGCGTCGTGGACGCGATAGTGTAGTTGCCAGCGTCCGCAGAAAGAAGCCCCGTATTTGAATCCTTCGCCCATACCATCCATCCGTTTGCGGCATTTGTATCAATAGTAACCGTCCTTGGTGTCGGGCTTACGGCGACAGAAGCAGTTGTGACTGTGCCTAGAGCATCAGTATTGCCACTCAGTGCGAACGAGAAACTAGGGGGAATTGTAGCCGTGACAACTATTTGGTCATCTGTGATTGTCGCGGTCGCATAACTAGCGGTATCGATAAGCGCAGGACCGCTGTCATATGTGTCAACGAGACCTGTATTCGAACTAGTGGCGCTTGATTTGGTCTGTACAGCAGCAGAATCCGTCCAGTTGAAGCAATAGAGTGTGCCTACTGTCAGGTCACCACTCGGGAATGTCACTACCTGTCCGGTTACATCTGTGGCCGTACTGATACTTGGCCAAGCCGTACCACCTGAAGGCCATGCGAGATTCGTGGTACTCACAGTGAAATTACCAGCTGTACCGAGCGTGTAGCCAGTAGGAAATGTCACCTTGACCGATGCCTCTGTCGCAGTGGTTGCAGACATAAAACATACCGTGCCTGTCGTCGCAGTACTGATCTTCATCCGATCAAATCGCACAAATGATTGCGTAGCTGCTGCAAATACATTTCGTGCTGCCAGTGGTGATATGACGATACCAAACACAAAAACCATAGCCAAGACTATGTGTGTTTTTTTGATATCTTGCAGGTTAATTTTCATCAAAATGCGCCTAGTTTTTCACTTTCAACATGAATGTGCTTATAACTTTAGTACGAGTATAGCGTAAGCAGAGTGGGAACACAAGCATAATAACACTATCGTGACCGGTGTCGACGCGCTCGACTGTTCCTCTTGCTACGAACAACCATCACTGGTGCCATCCGGCCGTGCTGTAGATACCACATAAATACCAGTGCAGACAACGTGATGAGGTATACATAGACCAAATATCTTTGAATTTCTTGCAAACTCGGAAATGCTGTCCATGCAACACTTTGCACAGCAGCGACCTGCCGCAACCCAGAAGTGAGCGCGATACTGTACAACACCGTCGACGCGCCAGCATCATCTTTCACGCGAATGATAACCGTATGAGCTTGCTGGTCGCTATATATATGCACAAATGAATGTCTCGATACATCAGATACCTTGTATTTGCTCGTACTGCCATCACCCCAGTCAATTTCGACCATGTAGGGTCGGCTACCTCCATTAATTGTCCCTCTCCAGACAACTCGTCCATCCGTATCCATAACCAAAAACGGATCACTTGGACTAATCGTTATCGGCACAGGATTACCGAGGGTATTGATGCTCAAGGGAAAGATCTTTTCTCTCGTAATGACCAGGAGTGAACTACTCAAACCAACATCATTCATTACCGATATTATGGTTGCGACAAATACATGAGAGCCGAGGGATAGAGATATCGGAACAGCAAATGTCCCATTCGCCAAACAAGGCTGTGCGCCCAGCAATTTCTTGTTTTCGTATATAGCGACCACGCCGGCAACATGGCCTAATGGGCACGTGCCGCGTATAGTTATATTGCTATTTACTGTGGTAAATCCGCTGTTCGGAGATGTTATTACGGGTGCAATTCTCGGGATCGTCGCAGGCACAGAGGCGGTTACGTCATAATCACTGGCCTTCACAAATTGACCGACCAACGCCATCATAACAACAGGAATTATCATCAGCAAAAACAACACCCTATACGATGTGTGTCGGTGATGAAGAATTTTTCCTGTGTGTTTGTGGTGGCGCAGTTTGAGCGCCTTATGAACGCGCTTCACAACCATAAGTATAGTATAGTTGTAGTATAGTTCCTAATCATGAAAACTCTTGTTGTTAAAAAAAGCCATTTATTTGTTTCTGCACTGACATTTGTGAGCTGTTTTTTCATGCAGCTCCCCGTACATGCATCGCCATTTGGCCAAGGGCTCTTCGGCGCAGATGCGCCATTTGGGTCACTCACAAGTCTTGCGATATCACTTGGCGGCAATGTGTCGATGTCGCTCACACAGGCAGGTTCTGATTTCAGCGGCTCATCTTCCCACGTCATTACCGTGACCTCCAATGATGTCGTAGGGTACAGACTCTACGCATACTGCAACTCCAGTACCGACATGACAAACGGTAGCCACACCATAGCCGCTAGCGCCAATGGAAGCCCCTCGTCGCTTGCCATGAATACCTGGGGATACAATACAGACAGTTCGTCAAACTACTTGGGTATGCTGACAACACCATCACTTATCAAGGATGCAAACGGACCGTATACAAGCGGAGACAATACCACCGTCAAGTACGGTGTGCTCGCCGATATCACCAAAGGCTCGGGCGACTATACGGTGGGTGTTGTCTACACAGCGGCAGCAAAAAATTTATAAGTTAGATTACGAGCTGAGACTATCGTCGCCATGAGCATGCTTGCGTTGACGCATCCACCGAACACAAAGTCCTACAAACAAAACTCCCGCCAAAGACCAGGGTGGCACAAAAACAATGATTGCAGTCTTCGACACCTCCGAACTATCGTAATCAACCTTGTATCCATATGTCATCTTGTATACGCCTGGCAATAATGGCATCTGCACAGACCCCGACACCACACGTGGAGATCCGGGCATCATAATATGCACCGATTCGGATCCGATATTCTTCGTCCATAAACCTTCGACCGCTCCTCTGAAGTACGCAACGAAATGCACATTACCTGTATTTTGTACGGTAAATGTATATGGCACACTACTCCCCATGACAAGCCACGGGACCGACTCCTTCTTCAGTACGCTCGATCGATCGAGCTCACCGTCGACGGTCATATAAATAAGACTCACTACCTGAATAGTGCTTGGAAATGAAGAATCTTGAGGTTGAGTACTTGCAAATAAGGCGTAGTAATAGCCTCCGGGCTTTGCAGATGATGGCACCTGAATTTCATAGCCAACACTCTTCTTCTCTCGTGGCTGCAAATATACGCTCTCCTGATTCGTGCCAACCCAGTTTCTACTCGGCTCGTTAAACTTGTATTCATAAGAAATTGTATCGACAGAAAACTCCTTGATCGACATACTGACTACCATCGTCTTGTCGGTAAGATTCGCAACCGTAGCAGAGCCATATTGCGTAGCACCAGCCTTTACCGCTATTTGCTTTCGCAAAGGTGATATAGAGAGCCCCTTGTCATGATTTTCGATGGCAGATACCGATGACTGCTGCATGAAAGGTATGGCCAAAACACCAAATACGGCCGCAAGTAGCGGTAAGCGTATCGCAAAAACGAATCTAAACATACTGATTAGTGTAGAATTTTCGCAGACTAGGGTCAAACGTCTTTTTTCAGCGGCGTAGCTTGCTTGCCATCACCAGTGCCGCCGTAAGCAGCACTACCATAGCCGGATGCTGAATGCTTTGACTGCATAGATGCAAAACGTAGTGCGGCACTTAGCCCTGTCATGGCAACAAGACCGATACCGACATGCTTCAAGAAATCCTGTCGATCCATCTGCTTGTTTAACAGCTCTGAAACTTGTGCTTTGATTGGATCCATCGCGCCTTCCTATTCTATGTATTGTGATTATCTTTAAATCAATTCAATCACGCTAGAGCTTATCCGTCAATATATATGGATAAAATTACGCTCTACTCATGACAGAAAATCCGTCAATAGATCGAGGCTGCCTTGCCTGCATAGGTCGTCCCTGAGAAAGATTCTGCCGTCCAGCTCTAGCTGGAGGGCGTACAATTCCCGGATTCGGACGCACCTTGACCATACCATCCACTACGCCATTATTTACGGCAGGAGCACGTTTCGTGACGACTTCGGGAGTAACCACCGGCTTCACCGGCTCTTCGAGTTCGGACAATTCATCATCCTCAAACAAGAAACTAAAGTCGGTATCGTCAAGCTCCTGCTCAGAAGATGCAGCAGGGCTACTGTTCGCACTCGAACCCTTCAGCTCCTCAATAATTGCTGTTAGTGGTGCTTCATTCTCCAATGCTACAGGCATCGCGCTCTTGGACTGTTTAGCGAGCGAACGATGTCGCAGATAAACTGCCAATGCACCGAGCTCATATACGGCAACTATAGGAGCGGCAACAATGGACATATTCACGGCGTCTGGTGTTGGTGTGATGATTGCGGCAATCACCGTCGCGGCAATCACGACATATCGCTGACTTGTCAGTAGCACTCCGGGTGGTAACGGTCGAACATAATCAATAATAAATAATACCAACGGAACCTGGAAAATAACCGCAAGTCCAAAGATATACGTCACAACAAAATTCAAATACGATTCAGCTGTCAAGCTCGGCACGACAGCAGTCCCTGCAAATGTAGCGAGGAAATCAATAGCTGCTGGCACCGTCACGAAATATCCAAAAGCCGCCCCTGCGGCAGCCAAGAACGTCGAAAGCACAATAAACGTCGCCACAACCTTGCGTGACGTCCCACCAAGCAACGGCTCCATAAATCGATACATGTGGTAGATAGCTAACGGGATGCACAAAAGTGCACCAAAATAAATACTGACAGTAAAAATAAAACTAAATCCACCACCCGGCGTCAAATAGATTAGTTTTTGGCCATGGAGCGGTGCCATGACCAAACTAATCAAGAGGTCCTTATACTGGAACCCAATTGCCGATGCAACGACAAGAGCAAATACCACCCAAAACAAACGTGTTCGAAGCTCATAGATATGCTCCAAAAACGTCAAATCTTTTTTGGAAGTATTAGACTTCTTCTGCGTCTTCTGCTGCTCGTGCTGACTTCTTTGACCCATCACCCATGCCCTTACGTAGTTCTTGCATTGACTGACCTACGCTTCGTGCTAGTTCTGGTAGCTTTTTACCGCCGACCAATAGTAGAACGATCAGCAGAATGATGATTAATTCAGGTGTCCCAATTCCAAACATGGTACCTACACTCCCTCGCTTATTATTTAACTATTACATAGTATCTCGTTTATGATAGTATGGCAATAGGAGATAAACGAAACACATATGGCATCAACTTACAACTGTATCGGTAGTGACAATAGTGCATACGGGGCTGGTGACTTCGGATTGTGTAATGGGCAAGCTGTCGGAGCTCCAAATACAGGTGTATTTTGGCAGTCAGTAGACGGGGCCGCGTTCACAATTATTGCGCCGCTCGTAATGTCTATCGTCGTTGTGGTTATCGCATCGGTATTTATGAAGCGACGAAACAAGGATAACAATCCTACTTCTTCGTAACTTTCACCATTGCGTGCCGAATCGGTAAACCATTCAATACATACCCCGCCTGAAGTTCTTCGGCAATTATTTCGTGGTCGCCTTCCGCTTCCTCGTCAAACTGAATAGCTTCGTGTAGTTCTGGATTAAATGCAGTACCGGGCGCAGCGTCAATGCGGCGTAAATTCATACTATCAAAAGATTTTTCAAGATTCTTGGCAAGTCCTGATATTCCCTGTGCCCACTTGTTTTCCTTAAGCTCTTCGGGCATATAGCCAATCGCTCTCTCGATGTTGTCTATAACAGGCAAAAGTTTCAATATAGCCGACATCTCGCCACTTGAGCGCGCTGTCTGTTTTTCTTGTTCCATTCGTTTTCGATAATTTTCGAAATCAGCTCGAGTTCGCTGCAAATCCTCCGTACGTGCTGCCAATTCCTGCGCTAGTTCTTCCTGAATTTGCAGATCTGCCTGCTGTTGACTATCCTCGGACTGTTGTTGCTTCTTATCCTTTACCATCTACTATCTACTATCTCCTAACTACCATCTACAATATACTAACTACCATCTACTAAATTACAAAACTTCTTCTAACATCGCACCGGCATGACGTACGAGTCGCATCACCTTGCCATAGCTCTGACGTGTCGGTCCAAGAACTCCAATATAGCTATTGTCACTATACGGCGAACGGAATCGACTAATAATCAAACTTGCTCCACTTGTCTTACCAATTGGATTTTCACTTCCGATATATACATTTAGTGGCTCATTCGGTGCCGCTTCTCTCAGCCATGGCTCCAGATTGTCAAGAAGCCTCGCAACAGCCTGCACGTGATCGCCCTGCATAAACTCTGGCTGACTAAAGAGATTGCCGATGCCGCTTAGATATAGCTCGTCACCTATAGTCGCCAAGCCAAGATTTTGCGTCAATTCCACAAGACTGTCTACAGCGCTACGGATCGCCCTGTCAGCACGATCACCATGAGTACTCACGCGTGCCTCAATCGCCCTCGCACCGCGATCAAGTTTCGGCACTTCATTGAACTGCGCTTCAGTGATGGCATTAACATAAAACCTATAGCCCTTGTCAGTTGGGATGCGCCCAGCACTAGTGTGCGGCTGAGAAATAAAGCCGTATTCTTCGAGCTTTGCCATCTCAGAACGAATAGTCGCACTCGATACACCAAACAATTTGGCTAGTGTCACGCTACCGACAGGAGAAGCAACTTCAGCGTACTCTTCAATGATAGCTGCAAGTATCTGCATTTGACGTTCTGTCATACTTTCATTATACCTCATTTTTAGCACTCCTGCAACTAGAGTGCCAGTCGTGCTATACTATGATTATGGGATTTTTTGATGAACTCACCGACTTCGTCAACGAAGTAAAAACTATCAAAACAGAGTTTAATGATATCGCCGGTGGCGTCGTCGATGACGTCAAAACAAGCGCCGACAATGTCAAAAAAACCGTCGGCGACACGGCTGACGAAATCAAGTCATCGGCTAGTGAGATTAGATCGACACTGCAAAAAACAGAACAGCTTGATCCTGTTGCCGAAGTCTCAGAAGAGCACTCCGATACAAACAACTAGCGTCATATATCACGAAAGGACCTTCATATAATGAATATGGAACATTCTCACATATCTCCTGATCATCTCGAAAAAATCAAAAAATGGCTCGGCACCGGAGCGATAAATATTTTTGGCCTACCTTTCGCAGGCAAAGACACTCACGGCCGCGAATTGTCGCAATTATTTGATGCTCCGCTTCTTAGTTCGGGTGAAGTATTTCGCAATACCGAGTTAAAGCCCGAAGTCAAAGAAATACTCGACGCTGGCATACTCCCACCATCAGATGTCTTTGCAGAAATATTCACACCGTATCTTAGCAAATCCGATTTCGAAGACCGCCCACTTATTCTTAGTTCTGTCGGTCGCTGGATTGGCGAAGAACAAGGAATCATAGATGCCGCACGCGAAGCAAACCATCCGATAAAAGCCGTTATTTATCTACACCTCAACGAAGAAACCGTTCACCAACGATTTGAAAAATCAAAAGAAATTGGCGATCGTGGCGAACGAGCCGATGATGCTGCGCATAAAC
>JAGQNH010000001.1 GCA_020428185.1 Candidatus Saccharimonadota bacterium
AGTAGGTCCCAAGGGTTGGGCTGTTCGCCCATTAAAGCGGTACGCGAGCTGGGTTCAGAACGTCGTGAGACAGTTCGGTTTATATCCGGTATGGACGATAAGAAATTTGAGAAGATCTGCCCCTAGTACGAGAGGACCGGGGTGGACGAACCTCTGGTGTATCGATTGTGGCCACCTGCTGCATTGTCGAGTAGCTACGTTCGGTCTAGATAAGCGCTGAAAGCATATTAAGCGCGAAACTAACCTCAAGATTAGATTTCCCTATGACCTCCCTGAAAGATGATCAGGTTGATAGGCGCAAGGTAGAAGTGCGGTAACGTATGGAGCTGAAGCGTACTAATAGAGGCATTGCCTTTTTATGTCCTTGTCACCGACGTTAACTTTTTTGTTAACTGGGGTGATAAGGTAGACTTAACTAGTAATTGGTGCTTGTCAGCACCGTCAATCTTTGATAATGTGTATTACACCCCGTCTAGTATGGACGTCGAAGCGAGGCTTCGGACCGCCGATTGATTTGAATAATCGGGACGAGAGTCTGGAAGCCCGGCTTCGGTGCCCATGGCGCTAGGGAAACACCTGTTCCCATTCCGAACACAGAAGTTAAGCCTAGCTGCGGCGATTATACTGCCAAAAGTGGGAAACTAGCACGGTGCCGAATTATAAGGAGAGCTTCCGAATAGGGAGCTCTCTTTCTTTTGGCGTCATTTTTTCTTGTATAATACGACTATGTATCCAGTCGGAGATAGCATGATTAGTCCTGCAGTTGTAGCGGTGTACGGGTTTATTATTGTGCTTTATTTAATTATCCTAAAGCTATTATTGAATGCATTGCAACAGCTTACAGATAAGGATAGCGAAAAGAGGTCTATTGTTGATATGCAAATACATCGCACGACTCAGGCTCAAATTGAAGAGTCTATGCATACTTTTGATATTTCTGCTGCAGCGATGGTTATTGCAAAAGCGGCGTTTGTTGTAGTCGCTTTGGCGGCAGTTATTGTCATAGTAGTGGTAAAGGTAGGGTATGTACCTGCATTGTTGCTTGCTGGAATTGTTGGGGGATCACTGTGGCTTGTGCGCACATGGATGAAAGGGCAAGATAGAACACACGATATCAGAGGTGATATTAGAAATATTATGAAAAAAGCAGCGAGTATTGGCATGGTAATTGTGCTGGGTGTAATGCTCCTAGTGCTATTGCTTATAATGGCGCTCCTGCAGTAAGACAAGGTGAGGGCATAAAAAAACAACCACTCTCGCAGGGTGGTTGTTGTCTTTTAGATTGAACTTATTAGTTTTGATAAGTTCTAAACAGGTGCCAACAGATTAGTTAAACCGTCTGTATTCGTGTTTGTAACGAACTAATACTTATAGTATATCACCAGAAAGATATATGCAATACCTATTAATTCACAATAACGCTTATTGTAAATGTTGACAAAATGTAAATGCTATGCTAAAATTAATTCATACACATAGCATGTGTGAGGTAATTGGAGGGCTCGACTACTGTTAATTGGTCGGGTCTTTCGTAATAAAGGAGGACTTGCAATGGCAGGTACTAAAGCTGGCGGCATGAAAGCTGCTGCAACTAATAAAGCAAAACATGGTTCCGATTTTTATTCTAAGATCGGGGCTAAGGGCGGTCGCGCTGGTCATACTGGTGGCTTCGCTGCAAATCCTGATCTAGCACGTATTGCTGGACGAAAAGGTGGTTTGATTAGTCGCCGTACTAAGAAGACTACTGAAAAAGCTGCCTAATATCAGCTTTTGGCATAATAAATAACCCCCAAACGGGGGTTATTTATTATGCTATTGTGCGTATCGACGTAATGCACATACGCGAGCTTCGTTTACACGCCAGTTATGATTGCATGAAATACACGTGTATATGCGCTCTTTCTTTTGAACGCCATTAGTGCTGCATTGCGGACAGCTGCTACGGGCATAGATCCAGTGTCTGTAGGTGTCGAGATGGTTCTGGATGGTCTCATTATCGATAGGAATGTCGTATTTGTTAGATAGAACTGTCCTAGCATACTCCCAGGCGTCACGTTCAAGCTGAAGTAGCTCGACATCCCTTTCGTAGTTAGTGTGGTTTAGAAGTGCATGACTGAGCTCATGTAGTGTTAAAATCTGGCTGTTGTCTGCAAGGGAATCTATATAGACAGTTTTGTTTGCGGCGGACCACCAAAAATCATCTGCTGGCTGAAAGGTGAGGTTCGGAAAATCTTGCTTGAGTTTATTGAGTATCGAGTGAGTCGAGGGCATAGTAGTAGAATCCATAAATAACAGCCTCTTCGGGGTGCTTTGCCGAAACGAGCTTGGGAAGGGGGATGTGATCTGGGAGTTTTTCGTTAAGAATGGATTTGAGCTGACCTGAGTACTCGTTAAAATATGTGCCAATAGTACCACCGATAATAATGATCTCTGGCTGTAATAGGGGTATTGCAACGAGAAAACCACGGCTAATACGATCCGCTATTTCATCCCAGGTTTTTTTATCATGAATATCGCGTGCGTATTTATTATATATTGTATAAATCGCCTTACCGCTTGCCATCGACTCCCAGGTTTGTATTTTTGACTGGTATTCTACGGGCATTTGTCCACCTTCGCTTAGTCGTAGTCCGGGATCGATTTTTCCGTTCGTCGTAATACCTGTGCCGATGCCTGTGCTAATAGTGACGTAGAGTGATGATTTGGGCATGGGAGTGCGGGATCGTGTCTCTGCAAGTCCAGCTAGATTGGCGTCATTTTCAACGAATATTGGCGTATGACCAAGTACACCATCGAGTTCTTTGACAATATCGAGATTTTTCCATCCTTGAAGATTGCCGAACCAACTAGCAACGCCATCAATAACTGTAGCGGGCAGTGCGATAACAATGGCTTCAATTCGTTGTCCACCGTAGTTTTCGTGGAGTGTTTTTCGTAGGATGCTAAGATATTCAGTTTTTTTTCTAGGAGTTGGAAAGCGAATCATCTTGCCTGCAACGCCGTCTTTTGAGAATAGTGTAACGAGAGTTTTTGTTCCTCCGGTGTCTACGGCTACTATCATGATTCTAGTGTAGCACGACAGTATTCTAGGCAGAAGTATTTGCCTATATATTTGATTAGGGGTATTATAGGCCGAAATAGAGGGGAGAACTCGTATTATGAGTCAGACACGTTCACAAATGGGTGGTTCTACAATTTCTTTTATTTTTGTAGGTTCAATACTAATATTATTTATAGTTGGGGGATTATACGCACTGAAGTCACGAAGTGATAGCTTGGCCGTAAAGACATCTCCATCACCAAAGCCGACTGCGCAAATACAAGAGAAGGTTCGGAACGCGGGATCGGCCAGGCCCGGGTCGAAAACTGAACCTCGGTCAGCTCAGACGAATAAGGGCTCCAATAATCAGTCACTTCCTGCGACTGGACCTGCGCAGGACGTGTTGGCGCTTATTAGTCTCCCTTTGCTGACTGCTGCGATTGTTTCATATGCGCAGTCACGATCAAATCGGGCAAGCCTACGTCTTAGGTAGACGAAAACCATCTCTAGTGGTACAATAGTAACAATCTTGGGGTTATCTTATTTGATTGCCTCAGAAATATATTATTAGGAAGGAGTTTATGGGTTTTTGATAAACTCATAAAATACAGTATGGCTAATGCCACAATAACAATGGATGACTTGCTCGCGCAGGCGGATGCAAGCACAAAACAACTAACCGCAGGTGAGATTATCACCGGTAAGGTGTTATCACTAAAGAAACACGAGGTTCTTATTGACCTAGGAGCACAAGGCGTAGGATTTGTTCCACGTCGTGAAGTAGGCTTCTCGCGCGCTCTAGCAGAAGGTGATGAGGTAACCGCAAGTGTTGTTGATGCGGAGCTGGATAACGGCTATTCGTTGCTTAGTTTGCGCAAAGCTGCGAAAGATCGCGGTTGGGAAGAAGTTTCTGCAAAGCAAGATGCAGGTGAAATCATAGAGGTAGTTCCTTATGATGCCAATAGGGGTGGTATGTTGGTTGAATATGAAGGTGTTCGTGGATTCTTGCCGGTATCGCAGCTATCTGCTGAACATTATCCACGTGTTGGAAGTAGCGATAAAGATGAGATTCTTCAGCGTCTCAATAGTTTAATTAATAAGCCTTTGAAGGTAAGAATTTTGGATAGCGATCGAAAGGCTAATAAGCTCATTTTCAGCGAAAAAGAAGCTGTTCGGGATGGTCTAGCAAAGCGATTTGAAAGCTTGAAGATTGGCGACACGGTTAAAGGTGTTGTCACTGGTGTTGTTGACTATGGAGCATTCGTGAATGTTGACGGTATCGAAGGTCTCATTCATATTAGTGAGATTAGCTGGGAACGAGTCAGTAACCCTGCTGACTACGTTAAGGTCGGCGATACGATAGAGGCAAAAATTATATCAATCGATAAAGATCGACTAAGCCTGTCTATTAAGCAGTTAACTCCTGATCCTTGGTTGGATGAAGTGGAGAAGTTTAAAGCGGGTGACGTTGTAGAGGGTACAGTTACTCGCATTACTCCTTTTGGAGCATTTGTACAGATTAGTCCTGCGGTTGAAGCACTAGTGCACGTTAGTGAGCTTGGTGAGGGTGATAATGCCGATCCAGAGAAGGTCTTCATGTTAAATGAACGAAAGTCATTTGCGATTTTGGAGATTGAGAAAGAAAATCGAAAAATATCACTTAGTTTGAGTAAAAAAAAGTAACAAAAGTATAGATGTTAAGTTAACAACGTTTGATGAATTTCTAACAACGTTTAACAGATATGGAAAGGAGCGTTCTTCATGGCAGAGAAGGTAATAGTAATCGCCGAATCGATTACAGTGAGCGAACTTGCCGAAACGCTCAATATTCCAGTCACTACATTGATTGGTGAGTTATTCAAAAACGGCATAGCAGCGACTATTAATCAACGAATTGATTTCGAGACAGCTCAAATTATTGTTGAGGAACTCGGTCTAGATGTTGAAATAAAGAAAAAAGAGGCCACTGTATCAGTACGCCAAAAACATGAGTTATCTGCAGATGCTGTAGAAAGACCACCAATTGTTGCGGTCATGGGTCATGTCGACCACGGTAAGACTAGTTTACTTGATGCCATACTAAAGACAAAGACGGTCGATGGTGAGGCTGGTGGAATCACGCAACATATTAGTGCGTATCAAACGATTCGCAAGGATCGTACGATTACACTGCTTGATACCCCTGGTCATGAGGCGTTTGCCGCATTAAGGCAGCATGGTGCCGCACTTACTGATGTGGTAATTATTGTTGTTGCTGCTGACGATGGGGTAAAGCCGCAAACCGTTGAGGCAATTCGTTTTGCTCGAAGCGCAAACGCGAAAATAGTTGTAGCCATAAATAAGATTGATAAGGAGACGGCAAATCCTCAGCTTGTAAAAACACAGCTTGCAACAGAATACGATCTTAACCCAGAGGAATGGGGTGGTGACGTTGTTATGGTTGAAGTGAGCGCGAAAACGGGTCAAAACGTTGATACGTTGCTTGATATGGTATTGCTTGTTTCTGACTTAGAAGAGTTAAAGGCGGATACTGACGTATCTTCAGAAGGCCTCGTCATTGAAGCACACATGGAGCAGGGGCGTGGATCAGTGGTTGGACTATTGGTCGAGCAGGGCGTATTGAAGCCCGGTCATTTTATCGTGGCAGGTACTGCATATGGTAAGGTAAGGACATTACTCGATTTTGCCGGCCATCCTCTTAAGTTGGCAGGTCCTTCGACACCGGTTACTGTTACTGGGTTTAAAGAGTTACCACAATTTGGCGATGCTTTTGTAATCGTGAAGAACGAAAAAGAGGCTCGTCAGGTGTCTGAGCGTGCTCGATCTGAAAGAGAAAAGGCAGCAGCGAGCACCAATGTGACGGGTGCGGATTTGTTGAAAATGATGACGCAAAAACGCGATTCACAGGAACTGAAGGTGATCGTGAAGGCCGATGTTCAGGGCTCGCTTACATCTGTAGTGGACAGTCTTAGATTAATCGATGCAGATGGCGAGGTAACCGTACGAATTATTGGTAGTGGCGTTGGAAATATTTCAGAAAATGATATTCGCTGAGCTGCTGAGGATGAGACTATCATCTATGGATTTAACATTGATTTGCCTCCAGCTGTGAAGCGACTCGCATCGCGTGACAAGGTGCAGATAAGGATCTTCAAGGTCATCTATGAACTACTAGATGATATTCGCGGCGTCATGGAGCAGATGCTGTCTCCGGAAGTCGTAGAAACAGAGATAGGGAACCTAACGATAAAGGGCGTATTTCGAACATTGAAGGATTCAGTAATTGCCGGTGGTGAGGTTACTAAGGGTAAGATAGTTGCCAATACACTTGCGCGCGTAAAGCGTAATGGTGAGCAGATTGCAGAGGTAGAAATTACAAGTGTTCAAAGAGAACAACAAGAAGCAAAGGAAGTCTTTGAGGGTGAAATGTGCGGTTTGAGTCTAAAGACTACTAAGAAGTTACAGATTGAAGAAGGTGACACTCTAGAGTTGTTTGTAAGGGAAATGAAGAAACGATCATTGTCTTAATATACGTCAGGTAGTGTATACTTAAGTATAAGGAGATAGCATGTTTCAATTAGATGATAAGTTCCTGGCTGACATCGGTTTGGGTGAGATGCCAGAAGACCAAAAACAAGCATTTTTGCGACATATTTACGAAGAACTTGAGCTGAGAGTAGGCACAAGATTGTCTGAGGGTCTAAGTGACCAGCAGCTTGAGGAGTTCGAAAAAATTATCGACAAAGATGTCAGTGTTGTTGATAATTGGCTTGCAGTGCACGTCAGAGACTATCAAGAAGATGAGTTATTCAAAAGAATGCAACAGGCATTAAGATTAGACCCCGCTGATCCTAATTTAAAGTCTGAATTTGTCGCAACAAAATGGCTTGAGGTTAATAGGCCGGACTATCGTGACGTCGTGAAGAGTGTTTTGGACGAATTAAAGTCTGAGATTACGCAAAACAAAGATGCGATACTAGGTGCGGGCAATCAAGATGTCCCGAGTGAATCTCAATAGTTTAATTGATTTTTATAGCCGGAAAGAAATGCCGAAATGGGCATTTCTTTTTTTCCTGGAGGCTTTAAGGAGTCGATAGTTAGTAGGTCTTTGCCTGTTCCCACTGATAATGTTTTGTCGTTTTGGAAAACTATTTCTCCTGGTGGAGTGACACCTGATTGTATATGGGCTTTGGTGATAATAACCTCAATGCCACCAAGTCTTGTTCTGCTTTGTGGCCAGCCGAGATATGCTCGCACTTCTCGTTCGAGTTCAACTGCGGGCTTTTCCCAGTCGATGTAGCTATCCTTTTTTTCAATAAGCTTACAATAGGTCGCAGCATTATTGTCTTGGGGTGTTGGCTGCAGGCTGCCATCGACAATTTTAGGAAATACATCGAAAAAAAGAGGTGTGGTGATATCAGTTATTTTTTCGTAAAGATCAAATTTATCCTCAGATCCTGTAAGTGAAAAGCTTTCTTGGGCATACACTGGACCTTCGTCCATTCCTGCCGTTAGTTGCATTATTGATACACCGGTTTGTGGATCGCCGTTCAGAAGAGCAGCTTCGATAGGTGTAGGGCCTCGATAATTAGGCAATAGCGATGGATGAATATTAATAATTCCATGAGGGAAAATATTAATTACTTCTTGGCTGATGATTCTGCCATAGGCAACTAGAACGGCAACATCCGCCTGTAGTTCTTTGAGCTGGGTAGTTATTTCACTTGGTTTAGCGGGAAGTAGTAGTGGAATATTGTGTTTTTTTGCTATTTCACCAACTTCTAGTCCTCTGTCATTTCTCGACTTTGCCAGGGTATGGTGGGAAACGACGGCTACGACATCATACCCACCGTCTATCAGGCCAGTGAGAATGGGTGCCGCTGTTTTATTAAGACCGCTTACGAGTCGTTCATTGCCAAAAAAAACTACTTTAGTCATTGAATAAGTCACTGTTTGCTATGTGTTCATCGTAGTCGAGTTGCTGTAGATCGCCACTTTCGTCTAGGCGATAGAACGCATTTTTATTGTCTCTGATATGGTCAATGAATACGATACCGTTAGTATGATCGATTTCATGTTGTATAACGCGCGCAAGGAAACCGCTTGCTTTGAAACGGACAGGATTTCCACTGGCATCGAGTGCTCGTACTCGAATTTTGTCGTAGCGAGGAACTTTGCCGTATACATCCTTAACACTGAGGCATCCCTCGTAATCAAGCACTACGTCACCTTCATATTTAACTACTTCCGGATTGATGAGTACGGTAAATTCTTGAGTTTCCTTGTGTTCGAAATCAGCCCTAACGATAACTACTCTTTCTAATTGATCAATTTGAACAGCAGCAAGTGCGGCGCTTATCTCATGTGGTCGCGAGTTCTCCCAGTCAATTGCTGCATCGGTCATATTTTTTACCAATGTCCGAATGTCACTTGATACAGTGTGTACTTTACGAGACTTTTGTCTCAGATGAGGATTTGGTAGTGTGATGATGTCTTCTTTGTTCATGTTGTATGTATTAGTATAGCAAATCTATCTATAGTAGGCTGATCGGATCTAGCTCAAATTGCCAATATTTTGCAGGTACGTAGGTAAGTGATTTAACGAGCGTTGCTCTGTTTTTAGATTTTATGACTATTTGCCATCGAAATGTCTGTCGTGTTCTTTCGTAAAATGCAGGTGCGGGGCCTAGAATAATGACGTCGGAAGGGAGGACCTTCCGCAGAGTACTTGCGAGGTTGGATGCATTTCTTACGGCAGCAGCTTCGGTTTTGTAGGTACATGTTAATTTGAGAAGAAATGTGAATGGCGGCAAGACGGCTCGTTTTCGTTCGGCAATTGCTTGTTCATAAAACTGCAAATAGTTTTGCGAAAGACCATTCACTACAGAAAAGTGTGAGGGCTGGTAGCTTTGCACGACGACGGCTGTTTCGTGATTGTCGCGCCCAACGCGACCAACAACCTGGGCTAATAGTTGGAAGGTTCTTTCAGTTGAAGAGAAGTCGGGCAAGCTTAGTCCGGAGTCTGCTTGAATAACACCAACGGTTCGTAGGTTAGGTAGGTCGAGACCTTTGGCAACCACTTGAGTGCCGATTATGATTTGAATAGTACCATTGTGTAATTTATCGTATAAAACATCTACAGTTTCATCCGATTCACTGTCTCCGTCGAAGCGGCATATTGAAGTATTAGGGAAGAGTTTCGATAATTCTGATTCGATTAGTTTTGTACCTATACCTTTGTGTATTATGTCTGGTTGTCGGCAATTTGGACAGCTGGTAGGAACAGATTCTTTTTTGCCGCAAATATGACACTGTAGGTTGTGTGTGTCGCCGTGGAGGGATAGGGGTATGAAGCAGTTTGAGCAGATTGCTTGCCATCCACACTTCTCGCAAAGTGTCATACTGGCACTTCCTCTGCGGTTATGGAATATAAGAATTTGTTTTCTCTCAGAGAGGGTTTTTTTGATGTTTTCCAGAAGTGTATCCGATAGAAAACGATGGTGTCTGAAGTTATCACGCTTGGTCATGTCTACTATAGTTACGTATGGTGGTATTGACGGTTTTGCAGTAGTGTTCATGGTGACGATGGGTTTATTTGAGACGGTCGCAATATAGTAATCAGATATCGATGGAGTGGCGCTGCCCATCACTAGTTTTGCATTATGTGCTTTCGTAAGAATACTTGCAGCGCGTTGAGCTGAATAGCGGGGGGACTGTTCTTGTTTAAAGCTGGGTTCATGAGCTTCGTCTATAACGATAAGCCCAATATTCGCTAGAGGCATGAATAATGCTGATCGTGGGCCGATAACAACAAGAGGTTCTTTGCTCGTAAGGGCTGTCCTCCATTTTGCATGTCTGGTTGCTTCTGTTTGTTTTGAGTGGGTCAATATAACATTATCGAAATGATCAGAAAATTGATTGACGATTTGTGTGGTGAGGGCAATTTCGGGTAAAAGTATGAGTACCGATTTTCCGTTATGGATAGTCTGACGAGCTGCCTCTATGTATACAGCTGTTTTTCCTGACCCTGTAATGCCATGCAGTAGGATAGTTCCTGGCTCTGTACTGGTGATTTTTTTGAGCGCGATAGACTGGTTTTTATTGAGTAAAAAATGTGTTCTTGAATCGTTTTTTTGACGAGAAGGGGCGTCTTTGATGCGTCTTTTTTTGGAAATTCCTCGAGGTAAACTTGCCTGGATGACTACAGCTAAGTGGGTAGCATAGTATGAGCTCATCCACTGCAGTAACTGTAATAAAGGAGTCGGAAGCGGAGTCTCTTCTATGATTTTAAGAATTGGTTTTGTGGCATATGCGGGCTGCTCGACTTGCCTCTGTACGATACCGGTTATTTGTTTTTTACCAATTTCTATTAGGACGATAGCGCCTGGTAATAGTATGGTATCGCACGAGTACGTCAGGACAGTGCTATCTGACCTAACAATAATAGATGGAGCCACCTCGAAATAAAGCATATTATCTATTATACTGTGAGAGTATGATGTATTTCCATAATCGTGCCGAGGCGGGTGAGCAGTTAGCTAGAGAGCTTTTTGATACATAT
>JAGQNH010000015.1 GCA_020428185.1 Candidatus Saccharimonadota bacterium
GGTTGTGGTTGTGGTGGTGGTTGTGGTGGTGCTGGTGCTGGTGCTGGTGCTGGTGCTGGTGCTGGTGCTGGTGCTGGTGCTGGTGCTGGTGCTGGTGCTGGTGCTGGTGCTGGTGCTGGTTTTGCATGATCGGTAATAATTGGTGTCGATAATGCCTGAGCTTGCTGTGTCAATGACATACTAGGGAGACCTGCACTCACACCCTCGTCTTGCGTGGTAGCTGTAGGCACGACAACGCCACCTAGTTGAATCGGATTTGCGGTCCCGTCTTGAGCTGCAATATCCATGAGGTGAGTTGCTTCTGCATGAGATATTCGAGGTAGTTCTATCGAGAATGTTGAACCTTTTTTATATTCACTTTCAACCCAAATTCTTCCGTGCATTGTTTCGACGAGTCTTCGGCATAGGTAGAGACCTAATCCCGTGCCACCGATTTCTCGAGTATCTGTATTGTCGACACGATAGAATTTCTGGAAAAGATGCGGTATGTCCTCTGTAGGTATTCCGATACCACTATCTTCGATCGATATCGTCGCATTATCTTCATCTCCCGTGATGTCGACAACCACCTGCCCTTTTGGTGTGTATTTGATCGCATTTTCGATAAGATTCGAAAGTACTTCATGAAGATGATCTGCGTCGAGATTGACAAAAAACACTGGCTCTACTGTTCGTAGCGCGCCGATATTGGAGTCTGATACGGGCTTGAAGAATAATCGTACGTTTTTCGCATCTGCTTTTGCTTTTAGCTCATCAATGACGCCATTGACGAAGACGACAAGATCTATCACCTTGGGGTTGTTTGATAATCTACCATCCTCTGCCTTGGTGACATCAAGAAGATCTTGAAATAGTCTGCCGAGATGCTGAGCAGAAGCATGTGCTTTTGTGATGAATTCTCGCGCTTTGTCATCGATATTGGCCGTCGCAGGATTGAGCGCGAGTCCGAGGTAGCCTTCGATAGAAGCCACGGGGGTGCGCATTTCGTGACTTGCCGTACTGATGAATTCGGCTTGCGCTCGTTCTTCGGCTTGCATTTTTGTGACATCTCGAAATACGATAATCGCTCCTGATCCCATTCGACCGATTGGAGAAACGATTACTTCAACAAATAGTTTTTTGCCAGAGCTTGTCAAAAGTTGAATATCATTCCGACGTTGCGGTTTATTCGTCGATAGGACTGCAAAGACAGGATCTGCTGTTTTATCGATTTCGTGTCCGTCCTTTGAGAGTAGATGAAGGACAGACTTATAGTTGAGGTTGAGTGCATCGCGGCCTTTCCAGCCAACGATTCGTTGCGCCGCTGCATTGATAAGTTCGATTTGTTCTTTGCCATTGATTGCGATAACGCCATCGCTAATCGCACCAATCACGACTTCAGATTTGTTCGCCGCTTGATTGAGCTGATTTTCTAGATCGAAATACGCCTTCTCCTTCGACTTGTCGCTAGTGGATTTGCCGTGCCAGAGTACGTAGCTCATGAGCAGTGGCAGTAAGCCAGCTAGGAGCACCCCAAGAAATCGTGAACTATCGAGTTGCCCAGAGGTTACGGCCCATACTGTGTAGCCGCCGAGTCCGAGAACGAGTACCGATGTAACAGGAAAACCAAATATGCCGCTTAAGAATGCTGTCAGCATCCAGAGCGCGACAAATGGTGAGCTATACTGCCCGGTATCGAGAGTGACTATACCGATAGCGACGATCAGTAGCATATATGCAACAAGTACACTTGGTGTACGAATTGATTCTTTCGCAAAAAAGTATGAAAATACCGCAACAAGGAAACTGGTGATACTTACGGCAATTGCCGGCATGCTGATAAGAAACTGAACAGTAGTTGCCTGTTCGACGCCGAGAGAGCTGGTCCATACAAATAGCGCCATTATAATGGCGTTCAACAAACCAGTAGCCTCGCAAGCGCGGCGGTGCCAAAACGGTGTCAGCGTTGTCAGTTTAATGGTTAATAGCCCCCTATTTATTGAGATGACAGGCTGGGGCTATTATACGGTGAAATGCTTGTGCTTAGCAAGAGGTTATGGGGCTTTTGTGACTATTCTTCGACCGAGACACCATTCCAAAATGCGACAAAATTTTTGAAGTCCTTGCCGACACGCTCGACCGAGCCTTCTTTTGGGTCGGGATAGTACCACGCGCCGAATGCATTGGTTTGGTTATCGACGACTATGTCGTAGTAGCTCGCCTCACCTTTCCAAAAACATGTCGTATGATGATCGCTGTCTCTGTAATACTCGCGCTTGATTGTGTTGGGTGGGAAATACCAGTTACCCTCTATTCGGATAAGTTGGTCAGTAGGCGCCTCGGCGATTACTATGTTGTTCCATACTGCTTTCATATAAAAAGTATAGCATAACTATTTTTCCCAGCTAAATTCCGGGTGCCCAAAATGACCATACCGGGCAGTTTCTTCATATATTGGACGTTTGAGCTCGAGTAGCTGTATGATGCCATTTGGTGAAAGATCGTATCCTTCAACTCTCTTTTCTTTGCCGTCAACGACGACTGTTGCTTCGAGTGGTTGATCGTGCCCAATCGCATAGGCGACGTATACAAAAACTTCTTTCGCCTTCTCTTTCTTGAGATAGTCAATTGCAACTTTGCGTGCGGCATACGCAGCTGATCGATCGACCTTGCTCGGATCTTTGCCGCTAAACGCACCGCCACCAATAGGAATTCTCGGACCGTAATTATCGACCACGAGCTTGCGACCCGTAAGGCCCGCGTCGGCATCAAACCCACCTATGTTCCAGTCGCCTGCTGGATTTGCGTGGATTTCGGTTGTGATATGTTTTTGATTTGCAAGAGGCTCATGAGTGAGCCATGATGTGATGTGCTCGAGTAGATCATTTTTGGGAGCGTTTTGAAAACTAGCTACGACCGAAACAACTTCGTTGTCTTCGAGCGTGACTTGTGTTTTGCCGTCGTAGGGCCATCGCTCGTAGAGACTTTGGTTTAGTCGGCGTGCGAGAACCACCTCGAGCGGCAAAAGCTCCACTGTCTCACTTGTTGCATAGCCTACCATGATTCCTTGATCGCCTGCCCCGCCAATATCGACGCCTTGTGCTATTTCATGACTTTGAGCAAAGATATGCTCGATTACTTCGACATCACCAGCGATACGACGTACGATTTCTGAGACATTGATACTGGTTGCCTTTGATGTCACTTCGCCAGTGACAAATACTGTTCCGTGACCACCAGCGACATCGATTGCAACACGCGCATCAGGATCTTGCTGTAGATGCGCATCGAGTAACGCATCAGAAATTTGGTCGCAAATTTTGTCAGGGTGCTTCGGTGACACCGACTCAGCTGTACGATAATTTGACATAAAATAAACTCCTTTCGTATCTCAACCCTATGGTCGGACAAAGGAGTTTCCTGATTATCTTTCCGCTAGGGCTAGAGGGGGCACCTTGCATGAAGTAGGTTGCCGGCGGGTCATTGAGCTAGTTCTCTCTCCGCACTCTGGATACATATTATGTTTTTAATGGACATTAGTAGTATACAAAATTTGCGACATACGTACTAGAGGTATGTCATTTTATATTTCGTAGGGTGTGTTTATAGGTAATCCGAGCATTGATTTATGCAAGAAAAAGTGTATAAATATTCATCACACATTGTTTTGTGAGTACATTAGGAGAGAGCATGGCAAAGACGCCATGGCTGTGTCTGTTATTCGGCCATAAAAATGTAGCGCATAAAGAAGTTGTTGCGATGTATCAAAAATGTATTCGATGCGATCGAGTGAAATCTCATATCGATGAGGACGTGTATTTTTTTGAAGTCAATTGGTGGCAATCTCTAGCGAAATATACGCAGATTGATATAGCAGAGCTGCAGAACAATATGAATATTCGGACATGGGCCTGGGACGAAGTAAGTGCATACAGAAATTTGTGTGAATTGAAACATACCAGAATTTGTTCAGATATGCAGCCGTAATGTCGATGTGATGAGGAGTTGAAAAACTATGTCGCTCGTTTCCTTCGCCAAGACTATCGTTTCT
>JAGQNH010000016.1 GCA_020428185.1 Candidatus Saccharimonadota bacterium
CAAATTCTGCTGTCGCATATGGCTGAGCGCTGTGGTCTAGACCTTTTAGTCTGGTCTTTTGAGACACGTAAGGTGACTCGAATCATTGAGCATAGTGGTCAGAAACCTTTTATAGGAGTAAAACGAGACAAATGAGACACAAAACGCCTATATTTCAGATTGTCTCACAATACCCAAATCATTATTTGCATTGATACCCCTAGGGGGTATATAATTGAGTCATGATTCAAGATATTAAAAAAAGAGCAATGCACCGAGCCAAGATACTAGAAGGTCAAATGCGTGGTGTCCAAAAGATGATTGAAAACGAAGACTATTGTATGGACATACTCACGCAGAGCCTTGCTATTCAAAAGTCCATTGGCTCACTCAACAAGCTGATATTAGAGAACCATGTACGCACACATATCAAGGAAAACCTAAGTTCCAGCTCAGAGAAAGCGCAAGAACAAGCAGTAGAGGAACTACTTGGCTTGTATGAGTTATCTAACGTAAGAAGTAAATAAAGGAGAAAAGTGGTGAAAAAAGAAAGCATAACTATAGGTGTCATAGGACTACTTCTAGGTGTCGTGATAACTGGCTTTGCAGCGGGTCAAGCTGTAAATAATAACTCTACAGGCATGATGAGTATGATGGGCATGGATACATATCGGAACCTGCAGAACGTCGCAACCGACCACAGTACGATGTCCATGGCAGACATGAACAAAGAACTCGAAGGCCTATCTGGTGACGATTATGACAAGGCGTTTATTGAAATGATGATAGCTCATCATGAAGGTGCAGTGGATATGGCTGAATTTTCTGCTGATCGTGCAAAACACGATGAGATTAAGCAGCTAAGCCAAGAAATTATTGCAGCTCAAGAAAAAGAAATAGCTGATATGAAGCAGTGGCAGCTTGATTGGGGTTACGGCAGCGATGAAGCAAACCAAATGATGCACGGCAATCACTAGAATGGAACACTCACACCACGACCAGCACGAACATGATAAACATGCTGGCCATAACCCAGACATGTTCAAGCAGAAGTTTTGGCTGTCATTAATCTTAACGCTACCAGTACTGTACTTTTCTCAAACTATTCAGGATTTACTGGGATACAATGCAGTTACATTCCAAGGTAGTGTGTATATACCCGCTATACTTGGTGTTTTTATCTTCTTCTATGGCGGTCTTGTATTCATAAGGGGCGCAAAAGCAGAGCTCGCTTCTCGTGCGCCTGGAATGATGACACTTATTTCTTTGGCTATCAGTGTTGCTTTCATATATAGCTCACTTATTACGCTAAATGTTGTCGATGGAATGGATTTTTGGTGGGAGCTGGCTTCATTGGTAACAATAATGCTACTGGGCCATTGGCTTGAAATGGCATCAGTAATGAATGCACAGGGCGCCCTGAAGGAACTTGCTAAATTACTCCCGGATGAGGCGGAGAGGATCACAAAGAATGGCACTGAAAAAGTTTCCGTTTCTGAGCTCAAGATTGGCGATAAAGTTCTCATTCGTCCAGGTGCTCAAATTCCTGTAGACGGTACTGTTGTTAAAGGTGAGTCAAAAGTAAATGAATCAATGCTGACTGGCGAATCAAAACCAGTTGATAAAAGTAAGAACGACCTACTCGCTGCTGGTACCGTAAATGGGAGTGGTTCGCTTACTATGAAAGTAACAAAAGTCGGCGGCGATACTGCACTTGCCGGAATCATGAAACTAGTCTCAGAAGCACAGTCTAGTAAATCTAAAACTCAGCTACTAGCAGATCAGGCTGCAGCTTACCTTTTCTATATTGCACTTTTAGCTGCATTTATAACTGCAATCGGGTGGTCACTATACGGAGAATCAAGCGGTTATATACTAGAGCGCATCGTAGCAGTCCTTATAATTGCCTGTCCGCATGCATTAGGCCTGGCTATACCTTTAGTTACGGCAATTTCCACCAGTAAGGCTGCGGGTGCTGGAGTCATCGTTCGAGAACGTAGCGCATTGGAGCTTGCTCGCAATGTGGATGTTGTACTGTTCGATAAAACTGGAACACTAACGACAGGAGAACAAGGCGTTGTTGGTATAGTTGCAAAAGACAAAAAAGAACTGCTCTCTATTGCTTCAGGCATTGAAAATGAATCAGAGCACCCTATTGCTCGAGCTATAGTTGCCAAAGCAAAAGAAATGAACATCAAGCCAAGAGCTTCAAAAAACTTCAGCGCACTTGAAGGCCGTGGAGCAAAAGCACTATTAGGCAAAGACACGTATTTTATAGGTGGCCCGCAACTTTTAAAGGAACAAAACACTACACTGAGTGAAGAGCTACAGAGCTCTACTAAACAAGCACACAATAACGGGCAAACAGTGGTTTATGTTCTTAAAGGCGAGAGTGTTTTGGGGGCAATACTAATTGCTGACACAATACGACCTGAATCTAAAAAGGCTGTATTGTCATTGCAAAACGCTGGTAAAAAAGTCGCTATTGTAACAGGCGATTCCGAAGGGGTTGTACGCTGGGTTGCAAAAGAACTTAAGATAGATGAATATCATGCTGAGGTTCTGCCAGAGAACAAATCACAAGTTGTCGAAAAGCTTCAAGCTGATGGGTCAAAAGTTGCCTTTGTCGGTGACGGTGTAAATGATGCCCCAGCTCTTACGAAGGCTGATGTTGGTATCGCTATTGGTGCCGGAACGGACGTTGCTATTGAATCGGCAGGGATAGTACTTGCAAGCAGCAATCCGCAAGGAGTAGCTAAGATTATTAATCTATCAAAAGCTACGTATCGAAAGATGCAACAAAACCTCGTGTGGGCCACTGGCTACAACGTTATAGCCATTCCCCTTGCTGCTGGTGCACTAGCAGGATTTGGTTTTGTTCTATCACCTGCAGTTGGGGCTATTTTAATGTCGCTTTCGACAATTATCGTTGCGTTTAATGCACAGCTATTAAGAACCAAGGAGGTTTAAAATGGAAAAGAAAGAAGATATGAAAGATGAAACACCCAAAGATAACAAAACAAACCATAGTAAAAAAAGCTGGTTTATCAAGGGCGGTATCATTGCCGTCGCATTGTTGTTCTTTAGTGGCGGTTACTATGGCTACCTCTACGCATCAACGCCTTCTCATCTAAGAAACCCAGAGTTTGAACATTATCACCTACGAACACAGATTGTGGTTGATGGAGAGCCTGTCGACTTTTCTCTCAGGGAGTTTCAGGAAGAATACGATAAAACTTCCTGTAGTGCAGAACTTACGGGTCAACCCATAGATTTCCATGATGAGATGGACCAAATGGCGCACGTTCACTGGCGTGGCATAACTGGTGGTGAGTTTCTGAAGTTTTACGGCTGGAATTTAATCGGAGGTGAAGATGAATCTCTTGGGCGTCGATATGACCAAGGCATGATGCGAATGCATCAAGTAAAAACTGCCGGCAAATTATTGCCAGAAGTATCTAATAATGCAAACTACTACATCTACGTTGGTGATGAAAATAGCTATGAACAAAAAGACTGGGACAAATTCCTTGAGTCGGACTTAGAGGACTTCTTGGGTAAGAAAAGCCGTCTAAACAATGAGAACGAAACCTCTTTCAACCCAATAGATTGGTTCACTCAAAAAGCTTATGCGCATGGTGATGTAGTAGATGAACACAGTGAATCTGATCTAGAGAATGACAAAGAAAAACTAGAGAGAATCAATAATCTGATAGGTAACATCGTTATTTTTGCACAAGAGACAGAACCTACTGAAGCGCAAATTCAAGAACGCTTTGCTAACCTCGTGCCATTAAGTGATAGTGTCTGTGGAGGTTAATCATGAATAACAAAATAGTATGGACTGTAATCGCAATAGTATTAGTCATTTTTGGAGCATTTGCTCTCTCGAGTGACAACGAAAAAGAAAATGATGAGGTTGATGCTAATCAGTCACTGTCACTTTCAGATATTCATGGACTCGAGGTCGATATTAACGACTCGGATCGTCTTTACCTGCCGAATCATCAAGGGCTTTACGTACAAGGTGCTGATGGAACCATAAGTAAGATTGGTGAAATCTCAGACGATTTCATGGGCTTTTCTGTAAGTCCTACAGACAATAATGTGTTTTTCGCCAGCGGACATCCACGAACTGGAGGCAATTTCGGGCTCATTAAGTCAGTCGATGGTGGTGTTAATTGGCAGGATTTGTCAGACGGATTGAATGGACCAGTAGACTTTCACACTATGGCTGTTGATTCCAAGAATGATGACTATATTTATGGTTACTACGCAGGTGCACTTCAACGATCTTTGGATGGTGGCGAATCTTGGGAGTATCTTAACGATGCACCTGATCAAATCATTCAACTGAGTGCAGGAATCAAGCAAGGTCAGATATACGCTGCAACCTCTAACGGTCTGTACTTGAGTGATGATCAAGGAAACACCTGGAATCTGACTGCCTTCACAGGCGAAACAGTAATTGCCATTGAAGTTAACCCTGCTTCAGGACAGATGCTTGCCAACACTACCGCGCAGGGTTTAGTCACATCTAACGACAGTGGCGAGACTTGGGACACAAGTGATTTCAGCACATCCGATACAGTACTCTACGTTGCCTCGTCTGTTTCTGAGCCAACTAAGTCATACCTTGTTACTAAATCGCTCAAAATTTATCAGAGTACCGATAGAGGTGCTACTTGGACTCTTCGATAGCCTGGCAATAGCTGATTTTAGAGCGGCTTGAAATTAAAGAATTATTTCAGTGCCATCAGGCGCTTTTAGTGTTCTTCCGTCACTTTTGTCGGTACCTTTGCTACTTGTTTGCTTGGGTTTCAACTTCTTGCTCTTCATGACTAGCTTTTTCAAATCTTCTTCGCCCTCGTATGCTTTTACGCGGCCGTTTAAATAACCGAGCCGATATGAAATGCCGTCGCTCATAAGTCGCCAATTGGTTTCCTCCAGTGCACTTTCGACTAGCTTTTTCAATGTCTTTCTGCTGTCGTAATCGTTTCGGTCAGATTTACTGTCAAGGCAACTGAAGCCAACATAAACATCACGACCCATTTCAGGTTTATCTAGATGAAACTCGATATAGCCAGCTTTTTCGAGTGGTTCGGATAATAGTGGTATTAATTCAGCTATCTTTGGCTTCTTCATCTCTTTTACGGCATCATAGATGTGCTTGTTATCTTGCTTTTCCTTCATCTCCCTGCCGAGTCGAGCCATATCTTTAAACCCTTGCCTAATCGCAAACAAGTGATCCCGGAACTCTTTGTCGTGCAGACAGTAGTGGGCACGGTCTTTTTCGAAGTCTGGATCGGGTTTTTCTTCCTTCGCGCCAATATTTAACTTCTCTTTGAAGCTGTGCTTACATTTAGGGCAATTGTACCTGATGGTGATGAATCTCTTGGACTCAGTTGTTTTGTGAGTGACTTCAGTACTACATTTTGGGCATAGTGTTGGTTTAGCCTTCCAAGCGGTGCCATCTTCCCAGAATGCACTGTTTTTGTCGCAGTGCGGGCACTTCAGCATAAATAATACTTCTTCTGGGTCATCATATTTAGAATTTTCACGCCGATGCATGAGTGATTTGTCGATAATTCGGAGGCCTTGCTTCTTGCAGTGGCTGCACAACGGCTCTTCGTGGAGACGTGCCGCTGCAATTTGGTCGTCTTTTGATTCGTCACGAGCAATCCATTCAGTGATTTGCTGCTCGCGGTTTTCATAACGCCGGAGCAACTCGTTACCGATGGTCTGCATATAGAAGATGTTTAGTAGAAAAGCATTGCCCGGACGATCGATCTTTTCGCCCTTGGGTAGCTTTTCTTTGAATTCGTCGTGGAATTTATCGTAATAGCCTATGTGATCGCGAGCATAATCAACCGTAAAACGGTCGTATAAATCTTCGTAATAATGACGTTCTTTAAGATGTGTGTACACACCTATATTTTAACGCTCACTTCAAGAGATGTTTACAGTTCTAGGCTGTGCACCGTCAGCCGGGCCAATCAGACCCTCCGACTCCAAAAGATCTAACACTTCTGCAGACTTGGCATAGCTAATCTTTAAATCTCGCTGTAACAAAGCTGCGGAAGCAACTCCTTTTGCTTCAATAAGTTCTTTGGCTCTTCGCACAACTTCGTCAAAAGTACATTTTGATTCGTCATGACCACAGTTTTTACATATGTTTTCACTCATCGCTACCCCCTTTTATGCTTAACGCATTATTCCTAGCCCGTTTTGACA
>JAGQNH010000142.1 GCA_020428185.1 Candidatus Saccharimonadota bacterium
GTGAGCGGGCCGGGCGGCAGCGACAACGAGATCAAGGCAGGTTACATTCAGGTCACTGCGCCGGTGACGTCACCTGTCGCTGCGTTCGACGCAGTTCCAACGTCAGGTACGGCTCCGCTGGCGGTGCAATTCACCGATCGGTCGAGCGGCTCCATTTCCTCACGCAGCTGGAGTTTTGGCGATGGAGGTAGCAGCACGGCGCAGAATCCAGTGCATTCCTATTCATCGTCTGGAACTTACACGGTGACGCTCACAGTCAATGGCCCGGGCGGCAGCGACGTGGAGACGAAGGTGCAGTACATTCAGGTTACGGCACCGACAGTGGTCGTTGCTGGCTTCTCAGCGATCCCACGCGTCGGGCGTGCGCCGCTGGCTGTGCAATTCACCGATGCGTCGCTTGGGAACATAACTTCCTGGGTGTGGAGTTTTGGTGATGGAGGCACCAGCACAGAGCGCAACCCCGCGCATCAGTACGCTTCCGTGGGTAACTACACGGTCTCGCTCACTGTGATTGGCCCCAACGGAACCGATACAGAAGCGAAACCGGGGTATGTGCAAGTAGTGGTGCCGCCAAAGGCAGCATTTAGTGCAACCCCCACCGGCGGTGCGCCACCACTCTCCGTTCTCTTCACCGACGAATCGACTGGTCTTGTGAACGCCTGGGCGTGGGACTTCGGCGATGGTGGTACCAGCACGGTGCCGAGTCCTGCATATCAGTACGAATCGGCAGGCACATATACGGTACGTTTGACGGTTACAGGACCAGGCGGCAGCAACACGGCTACACAAAGCGATCTGGTCCATGTTGGAGCCGATGATAGCCCTGTAGCACCGACGGCGCAGTTTGTCTTCACACCGACTCAGGGTTCTGCCCCGCTTGAGGTGCAATTTACTGATCGGTCGACTGGTACAATATCGAGTCGCCAATGGATGTTTGGCGATAGTGGCACGAGTACGGCGCACAACCCGACTCACATCTTCACGGAACCGGGCGTCTACACAACGACTTTGCAGGTTGAGGGCCCAACTGGCCAGAGCGCGAAGAAACATCAAGTTCGGGTGCTACCGGCCAGACCGCAGTTCGCCGCTGCCCCGCCAGTAGCAGGGGGTATGAGCGTGAGCTTCACCTTCAATCCGTCGGCAGACGTGACGTCCTGGTTGTGGGACTTTGGCGATGGCGAGACGAGCACCGAACAGAATCCGACTCATACCTATGCGATGTCGGGAAACTACGAGGTGACGCTGACAGTGTACGGGGTGGACGGGCTTAGTTCAAGCACTGAATTGGCCGTGAGCATCTATGGTGATGCCCCCCCGGACAATCGCCTGTTCTTACCTGCTATCACTCATTGATTGTCGTAGCGGCAACCACCTGGCATAGGACCTCGCGCCAGGTGGTTGCCGGCTTATTTCGATTTCTCGCAGTACCTGGGATGGGTAGATCTTTCTGCATCGGGAAAGTGATTTGCCTTTATGAATGACCTCGTGTCTCCTGACTGGCCGCCAATTGCCATTGAGCGACTTGCTGTGCCGGAGTACCAGGATTCATTTCGTCCGCTCATTGACATCGATCGCGTCGATCGAGATTGGTTTGATCACGCCTGTGACCCTACGGTGATTCCACCGTTGGACATTACGAATGAGGCATTGATCGAGACATCTCTCAGGGCGATCGAGGAAGGGGAAGATTTCCTCATCGCGCCTGAGGATGGCTCTGCTGAGGAAATAGGTTGGTACTGGGAGGAACCCGACTGGGACTACAGTGCACTTGAAGAGTTTTTCCGACGTCCGTCCCGTAGTCATACATCGAATCCATATGGTTACTATGATGGGCCTTGGGATTCCGATCCTGATTGGCCTGCTTTTCGTGTTACGGCCAACGACTATATTGCATCGCATTTTTCTGGCGAACTCATACTGGACGGCCGGCATCTGGAACTTGAAACTTATTCCCCAATCAGAAATTTTGTAATATCGGAACAACGACAGAAGCGGATTCTTGAGTGGTTGTGCATTGAGCCTCAAGCCCAGAAGCTTCCTGGCAATATTGGCGTACGCTTACCGTGTCGGGCCTACGTCAGGTTGACCGAAGGGGATATTCTACCGTTGCCCAAAATGCTGGTGCGCGAAGGCATTCATGATGGCGCCATTGTCGATCCGTATTACGTCTTCCATGAGCGTAATGTCGACGATCGGGAAGCCGGGATTTTGGTTGTCCAGCTCGCGCGCACAGGTGATTTGTCAGTCGCCCCGTGTAAGCTGGACGGAGGGGTTTCGCCTTCGCTCTATTTTGGGCTGTCGGCTGGGCGCCGGTATGAACTTCACTGCAACGTGTGCGCAAAGGCCCATCGGCATTTGGTGCTCTATTCGGTTCTTCGTTCAGTGTCCGACAGAGCTTTTGTTGATGCCACTCCAGTGTCGCAGGATCGAGCTTGTCATTCGTATGAGATTGTGACTTGCATGCATTGTGGGAATGTCAGCTTCCGCCACCAAGTTGCCGCAGGTAACGGTTCCGAGTTAGGTGCTGAACCCTACGTTCGATGTTATCCTCACATGCAGCTACCACCGGTTGATGCCCACATCGTACCCGAGCATCTGTCCTCTTCGGACGACCTAAAGAAAGCTGGCGCTCCCCGAAATATAGTTGCTCTCCATATGCGCATCACGGAGGCATATAGGAGCAGCCAGAACGTTGAATGTGCGCTGACAATTCAGGAATTGCTGGAAGCTATCTACGAGAATTTCGCGGTGGACTGGAATTCTGGGAGTATTCAGCCTCGACCTCGTAGCCGTAGTGAGAGACGCTCGATGATCATTGGCTTCTTGTTTTTGCATGAGTGGATAGACCATGCGTCTTGCGAGTGGCTCCTGAACCATCCATTGCTTGGTTTGCCGGAGAGATGGAAAGCACCGCCCGACACAGCTAGCCTGCGCAAGTTAATGGACTTCATGGAGACACTTCTTGCCCGAATCTATCCGTTCTTCTGAGTGACAATGCGTAGCCAACGCTTTCGGATTCACAACTGGAGAGGGCATCTTTTGGTGACGACTGATCAATCCTTTTGAATCAGTTGCCGTAACACGCGATTGTCGCCTCCATAGACCGCCACAATCCTCCCCCTCCCATCCGACAACC
>JAGQNH010000017.1 GCA_020428185.1 Candidatus Saccharimonadota bacterium
GCCAGGCTAACAAATACGGCGTGCCTCGCATTTGTTTCGTTAATAAGATTAACCAAATTGGTGGTGATTTCTACAAATCTCTCGACACTATTCATGCACGTCTCTCGAAGCATGCGCTTCCTGTCCACCTTCCGATTGGTTTCGAAAAGGAAATCAATGGTGTCGTTGACCTCGTCGATATGAAGGCATACACATATAGCGATTACACTGACCACGAAATGGTACAGGGTGAAATTCCTGCAGATATGCTCGAAAAAGCGAAAAACGCACGCAGTTTGCTCGTTGAAGCTGCCGTAGAAGCTGACGATGAATTATTCGAACGATTCCTAGAGCAAGGTGAAGACTCAATCAGTATTGATGAACTCAAGGGGGCGTTGCGTAAACGAGTGCTTGAGGGTGACTTCTACCTTGTGACTGGTGGAGATGGCCGCGGCGTGATGGTTGAGAAGGTTCTTGATCTCGTAGCAGACTACTTACCATCACCACTTGATGTTGGCGCTATTCAGGGAACAAATCCAAAGACAGGCGACGTCGTAGAGCGTCAACCAGAAGACAAAGAACCTCTTGCAGCGCTAGCGTTCAAGATTGCTACAGATCCATTTGTAGGGAAGCTAATCTTTATACGTGTATACAGCGGCAAACTGACGGCAGGTAGCTATGTGCTCAATACGACAAGCGGTGAAAAAGAGCGTGTTGGTCGTATCGTCCGTATGCATGCAGACAAGCGTGAAGACATCGACGGAATCGGCGCTGGCGATATCGCTGCTGTCGTCGGACTCAAGAACACTTTCACGGGTCATACGCTCGCAGATGTTGCACATCCAGTAACACTTGAGAGTATTTCATTCCCAGAGCCTCCTGTATCGATTGCCGTTGAGCCAAAGACAAAAGCCGACCAGGAAAAGATGGGTATTGCATTGCAACGTCTTGCAGAAGAAGATCCAACATTCCGCGTGCATACAGATGATGAAACTGGTCAGACAATTATGTCTGGTATGGGCGAGCTACACCTCGACATTCTTGTCGATCGTATGAAGCGCGAATTTAATGTCGAAGCAAATATCGGCGAGCCTCAGGTTGCCTTCCGAGAGACAATACGCGGCACTGCAGAAGCCCAAGGTAAACACGCCAAGCAGACTGGTGGTCGTGGTCAATATGGTGACGTATGGATTCGCTTCGAACCGACCGAATCTGGTGAAGGATTCGAATGGGCTGACGAAATCAAGGGTGGTGTTGTGCCTCAGGAATACCGTGGCGCTGTCGAAAAAGGTGTCAAAGACACGCTTGCGGGTGGTGTGATTGCCAATTATCCAATGATTGGTGTCAAGGCAACGCTATACGACGGTAGCTATCACGATGTCGACTCGAGCGAGCTTGCCTTCAATCTAGCTGGTGTGCTTGCTGTCAAAGAGGGTATTCCAAAGGCAAAGCCAGTACTTCTTGAGCCTGTCATGAAGGTGGAAGTCACTACCCCAGAGGAATTCATGGGTGATGTGATCGGAGACCTCAACTCTCGTCGTGGACGCATTGAGGCGATGGAAGATCTTCAAGGCGGAGCAAAGCTTGTCCGCGCTATGGTGCCTCTCGCATCAATGTTTGGCTACACTAGCGACATTCGCTCAATGAGCCAAGGACGTGCGGCCTCTACTATGGAGCTTGAATCCTACGAGGAAGTTCCGCCAAACGTTGCGCAAGAAATCATTGAGAAGCGCAAGAAATAACCCTTGGCGTTATATCGCCATACTTGACACTCTCCCTGTAGTTATTTGCAGGGAGATTGTTTTTAGCAATATGTAATTTTGAATATAACTATTGCAAAAAATTCTTTTTTGGTGTATACCAGAGGTGGACGACATATCGACCGATAACAATTCTGCATGTGGTTCAAGAGGAGTTTTGGGCCACTATGGCACACGAAAAATACATCAACAAAGAATCGACTACAATGGGCACCCTGTTATCGCTGGGTGCCTTTTCTGTTGCAGCCTTGCTTGCGGCAGAAGCAAAAGCCACTGCAGAAGACAAGGTGCGGGGATCGCATAAAGCCGAAGTCGTGAGTCATATTCGACCTGGTAATTATGCGACATTTACCGTGCCTGGATACCATGCGGACGGCAAGACACTAGGAAAGAATATCGATCGGCATTTTGAACAAATGGGAACAACCCATTACGCCGTACACCCCGAGAGGGGTTTTTCTCTTGACTCTATTCGCGAGGAATGGCTCAATGCCCGAAAGCTTGACGGTCATCGACCTGCGCGGATATATGCACTCTCCATGGGTGGACTTCTTGTATCGAAACTATTTTCGGACCCTGACTTTCGTCGTGAATTTGGTGAAGTTGATAAATTAGTGCTCGATAGTGCGCTTTCTGGCAAAAAAGACTTAAGCATAGGGACAAAACTTGCTATGGGGCTTGGTGCAATTCTCCCGGTAACATATTCGACGGGTCAATTCTATAGATTTATCTCAGAAATGGAAAACAAAAATAAACCTAAGCATTCCCCAGAAGTAACGCACGCCGAAGCTCGTGAACGTTATGCGGCTGGTGCTCGCATGCACTTCAGCGCTGGAAAAGATGAAATACTCTTCATGCACAAAAATGACGTAGAAAATATGAGACTAGGTCAATTTGGCGCTGAGCTCAAAGACGGCATCATATATCTGCAGTCCGCTAGAGATCATCTAGTAGATACAGATCGTTCGGTACAAATATATAGCAATTCGTATGAGAAGGATATCGAGTGGCGCATAGATACAACTCGGCCAAACGGCTCACACGCGTCCGGCCCAGAGTTTCCGAGAGGAGCTGTTAACGCACTACTGGATAGAGAGCTGGATAAGTACCGTATTCGAACTGTCATCCATCGCTCAGTCAACTAGGAGGAGTCTCTCTCATTGGTTGGAATATAGTTCTTATTGCTTTATACTAAACCCTATAAACTATAAGCACTATAAAGTGAGGGTACTATAGGAGCAACATAGGGAATTTATGGCACGTCTTCCAACTCCTGGAGGAGATAGTGGTA
>JAGQNH010000018.1 GCA_020428185.1 Candidatus Saccharimonadota bacterium
TCCCACGCAGTAACATCAAAGAAATCTGCCTGATCATCTTGACTCTGACGATCTACTGCAATACTAAAGCTTGTCACAGACTTGCCACTAGAAGTAGTTCGTGTCTCCGGATCTCTCGTGAGACGCCCTAGCAAAATAACTTGATTAATACTACGTGCCATATACCTTATTCTCCCTTTACTTCCTTAGTGTCACCCTCGCCTTCACTTGCTCGCTTCTTATCTTCAGCGAGTAGTGCACGTCCCTTTTCGTCTACAGTGACGAGTAGGTATCGCAAAACTTCGTCTGTAATATTCAACGTGTTGCTAATCTTGAGCGGAGCATCCGCTGGCAACTTGACGTCAAAATACACATATACTGCAAAATCTTCCTTTCGGATGCTATATGCAAGCTTCTTTTTGCCCCAGTTATCTTCAGTGACGATTTCGCCGCCGGCACCGGTAACGATGTCGCGCACCTTCTTAAGTGGCGTGTCCAGATCCACCTCTAAATCAGGGTGAATCAGAACTGTTAGTTCGTATTCTTTCATAGATTTCCTCCTCTGGAATCCATTCGGATGCTTATGTCTGGCATAAGCCGAGTTAATAACTTCATAATTATACCCTATAGCGTACAAAAAATCCAGGGGTCACTAGCCAAGCGAGGCTTTTTACTGTAGGATGTGCCCATGACAATACCAGATCAAATACCCGAAACACCCCACATACCAACAGAAGAAAAGCGTCATGAGCGTCAGCGCGCGTTGCGAAAAGTGCGTCAAGAGCTCTACCTTGCAACAGAACGATTGAATATCTTTCTTGAGCAAACGGATGAAAAGGATGTTATCAAGCGCATCCATACTGCAAATACAAAGGTGTATTCAACAGATAGCGATGACCCTGAAGTCGTACGCTATTATTCACTTTGGACAGAAGACGATACACGACTTACTGCGTCTGGTCGACTCCTCAAAAGCGACGGATCACCTTCGAAATATTATGACATGCAAGTACACGACGCCGACACGTCGTACGAAGTGTCTCTGAGTGACCTGGAATCATACACGGTACAACGACTCGGCTCACTATCAGGACAACTTGAGAAATTCCTCAAGCCAAGACAATAAGCCTAATCTATACTTCTTCGTCGTCTCTAGCGCTCAAGTCACTGATATCTTGTATTAGTACGTCACGTGGCTTTGAGTTGCCACTCGCCTGGCCTACGATACCCTGCTCTTCCATAGTGTCGATATAGCGGGCAGCTTTTGCGTACCCTATGCCAAGGCGACGCTGCAAGAGACTTGCACTCGCCTTGCCACTACCGACTACGATACGTAATGCTTCCTGATACGTCGGATCGTCTGTATTCGTCGACATGTCCATCACGACACTACCCTTGCCATTCAATTGAACTGGCTGGCTAATAATCTCATCGTTGTACTGTGGCTCAGATTGCATACGAAGATGGTCATTAATCTTTCCAACCTCTTCGTCAGTGACCCATGCGCCCTGAATACGTTTCGGCTTACTCATGCTTGGCGTCAGCATGAGCATATCACCCTTGCCGAGTAGCTTTTCGGCACCTGCTTGGTCAAGAATTGTACGACTATCTACCTGACTCGCCACCGTAAATGCAATACGCGCAGGCACGTTCGCCTTGATAAGACCGGTAATGATATCAACTGACGGACGCTGCGTAGCAAGTACTAAGTGAATACCGACAGCACGAGCCTTTTGTGCCAAACGGACAATCAATGCCTCAACATCACGAGCTGCGATCATCATCAAATCAGCCAACTCGTCGATAACAATAACGATGTATGGCATTGCACCATCCTCGTGCTGCTGTACGTTTCCTTCTTCGTCCTTGACCTCGACTTTACTGCGACCAGATTGAATCTTTTGGTTGTAGCTTCGAATATCACGAACCTTTTCGCTGGCAAGCAGCTTGTAGCGTCGCTCCATCTCATTGATAGCCCACTTCAGTGCACTGATCGTCTTCTCTGGCTCGGTAATAACAGGAGTCAATAGATGTGGAATGTCCTCATACGGTGCCATTTCAACTTGCTTCGGGTCGACGAGAATCAGCTTCATCTCGCTCGGACTATTGCGATACAAAAGACTCGTCAATAATGTATTGATCATGACAGACTTACCACTACCCGTCTGACCTGCGATCAAAAGGTGTGGCATTTGATTTAACTCACCTACTACTGCATCACCGGATATATCCCGACCAATAGCGAATGATAACGGCTCGCGGTTTGAATCCCATTGTTTGGATGTCAGGATACCATGCAGACGCACATCCGCAGCCTTGCGGTTTGGTACTTCAATACCAACAGCCTTCTGACCTGGAATCGGCGCTTCAATACGCAATGATTGCGCCGCCAAATTAAGCGCGATATTTGTCTCAAGTGCGGTAATACGAGTCAACTTCACACCACTTGGTGGTTTGAGTGTGTATTGCGTCACTTTTGGACCAATATTCGCACCTTCCATCTCAACATCGATGCTAAATTCGCTCAGTGTATCTTTGATAATTTGAGCATTCTGTTGCACATCACCGGCATCTGCAGGAGATTGCTTCTTCTCAAGAAGCTCCAGACTTGGCTGTTTCCAATTCGGATCACGTGTCGACACAAGTGCAGTCTGCTCCTCTGCCACCTTATCTTGCTTGATACTGCCACGAAGCGTCGATAAACGACCCGATTTCTCATCGTCACTGCCCAGTGTTGGCACGCCAGCATTAAGCTTAAATTCAGTTGATGGCTTCTTGGTTGTTTCTGATGCCTCGCGCATGACCTTTTCATTATCAGTATCGAACTTTTCGGTCTGAAGAAGCGCTCTGATCTTTGAGATGAGTGTAATTGGCGATATTCGCATAACAAACAACACGGTGATAATTATTAGCAACACATACAAAAATGCAGCGACTGGTGCATCAACTAGCGTTGCAACCATCTGATTGAGCGTGTCGCCCGTCCAACCACCCTGACTTACGCCGCTCTTCTCGTCCTTGATCAAGCCAAAAAGTCCGGCAATCCACACAATCAAAAGCGCCGTAGCGACCTTCATAACCATCGGTAATTTGTTTTCTTCTGCACGAAAAATCTCAACACCGACATATATGAACAAAAGTGGCACCACGTATACTGCATTGCCTATCACTGCCACAGCCTGAGTCTGTACCCAGTCAAGAACTGGCCCGCCTACCCCAAACCATGCAACTACCAAAAGTAGAGAGAAAGCAATCAAACCAAGAGCAGCTACCTGCTGCCAAAATCCAGCGGGCAATGCATGCGTCGGTCCTGCCGGCGCTACTTTCTTCCTTTTTGTTTTGCGTTTTTTCGCCATATCTGTTTGTTTATTATATCTGATTATGTATACCTATATTATAGCAAAATTTACTACAATTTGCAAGTACATGACGCTTATTCTTTTTTAGAGATATAGCCTAGTATGCGCGAGTTTCTGTCTTTGAACGTAGCGCAGGGTCGACAACATCCGTGTCAGGTACCTGGCGAGGTGGAAACTTCTTTGGTTGTGATGGATTTTTTGGACCTGGCTTACCCTGTCGAGAGGCATTATCACGACCTTGAGACTGACCGCCACCGCCGCCACCGACTTCATTGATAACAGGAATTACAATAGGCGTACGTCGTGTCTGATCGTACAAAATATGCGTAATCTCATCCTTGAGTTCTTTCTTGATAACATCAAGATCAATCTTCTTATTGCCGAAACTTCGAGCAACTTTTTGCTTCAAATACTGGCGTATCATCCCCATTAGCTCCTCGCTGTCTCGCAGGTAAATAAATCCACGACTAATGATGTCCGGACTTGTCATCAAGCGGCCGCTTCCGCGCTGAACTGTCAGCACGACAACAAACATACCTTCTGTCGCCATATGGATACGATCCTTAAGCACCACCTCACTCACAATCGCACCGCTATCGTCGTACATTATTCCCCCGACAGGGATACGGCCACTCTTCTTTGCACCACTTGGCGTAATTTCAATCACGTCACCACTATCGCAAACAAAGATATTGTCACGAGGAACAGCGCATTCTTTTTCTGCCAACTCGGCATTGTGTACCAACATATGGAATTCACCGTGAATAGGCATATAGTACGTAGGGTTCAGCGCAGAAATAAGCTTGACGTGATCATCATAGTAGCCGTGTCCAGAAAGGTGTAGTGGTCCGACGCCAGTCAAATG
>JAGQNH010000019.1 GCA_020428185.1 Candidatus Saccharimonadota bacterium
ATTGCTGCGCTTTTCGGTCGGACCGAGACGCCAGTTATTGATGCGTTTGAGCCGGCATTGAAGTATCTTGTTGAGCTCGGTTACGACCGGACAAGTCAAGCGACCACAGTGCCGTTTCAGCCCGGATCTTCGATTGTTCGTTTCTTGAACTCAGTTCCCGAATTTACGGGAACGCTCAAGGAAGGTGTTGAAGATTTGAGGACTGGGCGTCAGGCGGTAGTGAGCGAATTTGAAAGCAATGAACCTGTTGCGCTCAAACCGACTTCTCAAAAGGTTGCCCCAGTGGCAGCTCGGAGAGAATCAAGGGTACTTCCGACCGATGCAAGCGATCGAGTGTCGTTGCGTCATAGCGGGAGTGGCAAGCAGGCCGATAGTGGCTTGAAGCGCGCTAGTCGTACGAATGTAAAACGAGATGTCTCTCGTCCTCATACGTCGAAAAAGCACTCTTCATCAAAAGCCCGTTCGTCTCATCATTCTCGTTCCTGACAGGTTGTCCGAAGCCCTGTCTGTGTGGTTGCCAATTGGCGCTACACAGGCAGGGCTCTTTTTTAATGTAGCCAATCATCAATGGACGATATCAAGATTGTATTTTGCGGCAACCTGTTGGGCATTGATGCCATTTTTGAGATTTGTAAAACCTTTTGATTGCAATATATGCATCGATACGTTTGAACGGCTACCAGATACACAGTACAGGACAATTTCTGCACCCTTTTCTAGACCGTTTAATTCTTTTGCACCCGACATGATTGCTGCCGGTGGAATATTGAGTGCGCCTGCGACATGTCCCTGTGAGTATTCGCTCGGCTCTCGTACATCAACAATGATTGGATCCATGGTATCTCCCTTTGATTAGTATACTAAGTATAGTGAAATATATCGTTCAATGCAAGCGACATACTTGACTAAATCAGTATTTTGTAGCAAAATAATTTTATCTGTTTGTGATTAACGCATGCGGAGGTACAGTTGATATTGGCATTTACATGTCTGACTATTGCGACTATAGGATTGTTGGCGCTATCGAAATATAGATTTGATCGTATTTGGTGGTCGCTATCGTTCCCAGTTGTTGCTTTTTGCGTCATGTATTTTGTTAGTTCGAACGAACTTGTACGTGCGTCTGGCTATATCGCGGCTATATATATGGTTATCATAGCTCGATGGATAATGGTGTGGCGCGCAAAAGATATGGATAAACATATCTCATAGGCCGAGTGTTTTTTGTCAGTAGGACAAAGACGCTCGGCTCTTTTATTGCAATATTGTTAAAAATATTGTAATCTTAAGGCGCACAAGATAGATTGTTGTACCTATTGGATACGGATGTCAGAGGAGACATAGCGTGGATATGAACATCGACACAATTATTCGCAATTTTGTGAATAATGTTAACTTCATACCTCCGATCGTCCTGGTGCTCTTTGTAGCACTGGTGCCGCTGTTGGTATGGTATGTTTTGAGTGAGTCAGGATCAGAAGCGCTGACAACTGACCTCAAGGTAGTTCTTGGGATGTCATCGGCAGTATCGGTTTTGTTGTATCTGCCGCTGAAGTTTTTTCATGTTACATGGAAGTACCAGGATACTATAC
>JAGQNH010000020.1:0-3365 GCA_020428185.1 Candidatus Saccharimonadota bacterium
CACAAGAAAGTGCACCTAGCACTAGCGTTTCCACCCCCGATACTGCTACAATGGAATTAACGCAAAAACAAGCGGACGAACTGTCACAGCAAACCGATGTCACCATTGCAACTCTCGCAAAAGAAGCGGACCATATAGCTCAACAAAATAAAACACTACAAGACGGTGATGAAGTGACCATATCGCTACATTAGGAAGGTGGATAAGAAGGATGGGACCAAACGCACAGCAACAGCCAGTCGCACCAGCCCAAGGGCAGGCTCCTCAAGCCATGCCCGGACAGCCTATCCCACCAGGTGCACCGGGTCAAGCTGATCAAGCACATACACCGCCGCCGCCTTCAAATCCAAACACCACCCAGAATAGCCTGCTTTTCTCAGAGCTTCGCGACAATATGGTTATCATGAATGACGGCAGCTTTCGTGCCGTAGTTGCATGTAAATCAATCAATTTTGATCTCATGAGTAGCAAGGAACGCGAAGGAATCGAATACAGCTACCAGAACTTCCTCAATTCACTTTATTTTCCCGTACAAATCCTTATCCGCTCACAAAGAGTTGATATCGGACCATACATAGAACGGCTCACAGCTATTCGTCGTGACCAGGAGAATATGCTACTCAACGTACTTACAGATGACTACATAGACTTCATCGACACCCTGAGCCAAGAAGCAAATATTATGGATAAAACATTCTACGTCATTGTTCCATATTGGCCACATGGCGATATCAACACTATCAAACGTAGCAGCAAAAGCTTATTTAGCACTATCTTCGGTGGTACGCCACAACAAAAATCAATCGTCATCGATCACGCCACATACGAAAAAGCTAAAGATGAGATCAAAAATCATGTCGATTCTGTCATGAGCGGACTCTTCCAGCTTGGCATTAAATGTGTTCAATTAAACACTCGTGAGCTCGGTGAGTTGTACTACAACTTCTACAATCCAGACACGGCCGTTCGTGAACCACTTGGTGATTTCGAAAGCATTACAGCTATGTATGTTCGCAAGGGAGAAGGCGAAGCACCAAAACCACACTTAGTTCGCGAGCAAGACAAAGAGAAAGAAGGTCAATCATGAGCGCAAAACGCCCAGATGCGGTCGATATAGCCGCCCAACAACGTGCTCGTGAACAAGCAGAGGTCGAGCAGGCATTCCAAAAAGGAATAACGACGCTTCGAGACCTAGTAGCCCCCGCATCCCTTGAGATCCACGCCGGCTACTTCAGACTCGGCACCAAATATGGCCGCACGATATACGTATATGCATATCCTCGACAGATTTACACCGGTTGGCTCTCAAGTATTATCAATATCGATGAAGTACTCGATGTCAGTATGTTCTTTTATCCAGTAGAGTCAGAGATTGTATTGAAAAACCTACGCAAAAAGGTCACTCAGATGCAAGCGACTATGGCGATCAACGAAGAGAAGGGGCGTACTCGCGACCCAGGATTAGAAGCAGCGCTTAATGACGCCGAGGAGTTACGAGATGAAATCCAAGTAGGATCCGAGCGATTCTTCCGATACGGACTATATATCACCATATACGCAGACAGTCTCGATGAGCTCAATTTCATCCAGCACAAAATCGAGACAATCTTCGGACAGCAGCTCGTATTTAGCAAGGTTGCGTCAAGCCAGCAAGAGCAGGGGATAAATAGTACCGTTCCGCAAATGACCGACCAATTGCAAATTCGCCGAAATATGAACACCGGTGCCATATCGACATCATTCCCGTTCACCAGTGCAGATCTCACGCAAGAAAAGGGAATTCTCTATGGCATAAACATGCACAACAATGGTCTTATTATCTTTGATCGCTTCTCACTCGAAAACGCCAATATGGTCGTCTTCGCAAAATCTGGTTCTGGTAAGTCATTTACCGTCAAGCTCGAAGCTGTGCGCTCAATGATGATGGGTGCAGACGTATTGATTATCGACCCAGAAAATGAATATCAAAAATTGAGCGACGCTGTCGGTGGTAGTTATATCCGACTCAGCCTCAGCTCTGATGTTCGTGTTAATCCATTCGATCTACCACGGGTTGTCGATACAGAAGAAGCAGATGATGCACTACGCGCAAATCTCGTCACACTTCATGGACTTTTGCGACTTATGCTCGGCGGCGCCACATTGCAGGCAAGTGGTGCAACAAATGTCGCCGCTATGACCCCGGCGGAAGAAGCCGATCTTGATCAAGCACTTATCGATACCTACGCTCGCGCAGGTATCACCAGTGATCCTTTGACACATACATCACCTCCTCCGACCATGGTAGACCTATACGACACACTGGTACACATGGAGGGTAATGGCCCCGCACTCGCACAGCGACTTCGCAAATATACATCGGGCACATTCGCTGGTATATTTAGCCAGCAGTCAAATATCGATATCAATAACCAAATGGTCGTCTTCAATATTCGAGACCTCGAAGATGAACTGCGACCAGTTGCCATGTACATTGTCCTTAGCCACATATGGAATGTCACTCGTTCACACCTCAAAAAACGAATGCTCATCGTCGATGAGGCGTGGCAACTAATGAAGTACGAGGACTCTGCAAACTTCCTGTTTAGCTTAGCGAAACGTGCCCGAAAATATTATCTCGGCGTCACGACCATCAGTCAGGATGTCGAAGATTTCATGGCTAGCAAGATGGGCCGAGCAATCGTCGCAAACAGCTCTATGCAGCTACTACTCAAGCAGTCACCAAGCGCGGTAGACGTGCTCGCAGACGTATTCAAACTCACAGACGAAGAGCGCAAACGATTAAGCAACTTCCCAGTTGGACAAGGGTTGTTTTTCGCTGGCGCAAATCATGTGCATATTCAGGTAGTTGCTAGCCGCACAGAACATCAATTAGTCACAACAAATCCTATGCAGCAAATTCAGCAAGAAGAACAGCGTCGCATGGAAGAAATGGCTCGAAGACGAGAAGCCGAAGGACAAGACACCGGAGAGCAGACACAATAGTCCGCGGAGTAATATATGGATCAAAAAGGGGATCTAAAAGACTACGAGGGCCAAGCAACAAGCTTAAATCCAGGGGATAATTGGCGACAAGCAACAAGGGATGGTCGAGAAGATAAGCCAACCACTACTGCTAAGAGTGATGATGAGTATCAAGAACCAGATAAAACGAACCCAGAACCAACAAAAAACCAAGACACTATTCGGGAAAAAGAAGGATCTCAGCCACCTCCCATAAAATTCACTGGCGGTAATAATAAAAAAGGCAACCTATCCGGCGGCAAGGGACCGCTTCTTGCTGTTTTTGGAGGCCTTTCAGCATCGGTTATTTCAATTGCACTTATCGGAAACATGTTCTCTTCGATCCTGATTAATATGAAAGA
>JAGQNH010000020.1:3476-4449 GCA_020428185.1 Candidatus Saccharimonadota bacterium
GTTATTTTGTGTAAATTTCAAACAATGAGTAAACGCCAAATTGATAAGATGAAGCGAGCAGGATTCAAGCTCGACACATCTGATTCTGGCAGCAAGACTCTTACGGGAAGATACAGAATACAAAGTGGCACATTTCCCGATGGTTCACGTTTCAATAATGCTCGCGAGTTTCACGCACTCGCAAATTCATCACCCGAAAGAGCCAAATCTGTACGATATGCAACACTAGGTAGAACTTCATTTTATTTAAACAATAAATTCGACAAGGTACTCGCTAAATTCAAAACAGATAAGTCCAAAAAACTAACCGGAAAATCAAAAAAAGATAATGATTCAGACGTAAACAGAAAAACAAATGGTGTCGAGGACTCAAATAATAAATCCGAAAAAAAGATAAGAGAAGAGGCCGTTTCAAAAGCTAAGGAAGATATTACGGCAAATTCGAGCAAAAAGGCAATCGCAGATACTACCAGGCGTCTTGGCGGCAAGGGAGGCCTTCTTGCACTACCCGTTGTCCTCGGCTGTGGCGCGTATAATCTATCCCATCTCACAACAGCATATGCAAAAAAATATCACATCGAGCAAATGGTGAAATATGCGATGATATTCCTCAATACAGCCGATCGCATCAAGGCTCAGGGTGACATATCGCCTGAGGCGGTCTCCTATGTAGGTGATTTGCTTACCCAGGCAGATCCAAGAGAATTCATAACAAATCCAGATGGAAAAGAAATTAAAAATCCAGGCTACGGCATGACGGCTACTGATGCCCAGGCATACAAAATTGCCGCTCATGGAGATCAAACAAATCTGACTTCTGAGGCAAAAAAATTCAAAGCTGCAGGCTATTCAAGCGGTGAAAATACCGGTTGGCTTGAGGACTTATCAAACTTTACAAAAACTGTAGAAATCGCAATGTCTCCATTTGATTTAGCAAATATAAATATCTCTGATTATTTTAGAAAATTCATTG